>CAZYAX010000094.1:0-6094 GCA_964646195.1 uncultured Faecalibacterium sp.
TCGGCACGGCTCGCTCGGCAATCTGCATACCAGATTTATTCAGAGCTTCCTTAGCCCAGGAAGCCCTTGTGGTTGCGCATCGTCATAAAGCTGTCGAGGCTGCGGGTGGTGTCCAGCGCCACGCCGACCACGATCAGCAGGCTGGTACCGCCCAGTTGGATGCTCATACCGGTCAGGTTGCCCAGGATAATGGGCAGCACAGCCACCGCAGCGAGGAAGATTGCACCAATCAGGGTAATCTTGCTCAGGGTGCGGGTGATGAAGTCGCTGGTCGGCTTGCCGGGACGGAAGCCGGGGATCGAGCCGTTGTTGCGGCGCAGATTGTTGGCGATCTCCACCGGGTTGTACTGGATGGCCACATAGAAGTAGTTAAAGCCCAGGATCAGCAGCAGATAGATCACGATGTACAGCGGCGAGGTGTAGTTGAAGGTGTGGAAGAACGCATACCAGAACGGGTGCGCCGCCTGATCGATGTTCAAAAAGCTGCCGATGGTGCCCGGGATGGACACCAGCGAAGAAGCGAAGATGATAGGCATGACGCCGCTCATGTTCAGCTTCAGCGGGATATAACTGTTCTGGCCACCCATCTGCTTGCGGCCCACGACGCGCTTGGCGTACTGAACCGTGATGCGGCGCTCCGCGTTCGTCATGATGACGATGAACACGACCACCACCAGGGCCAGCACCAGCAACAGCGGCAGCAGGATGTAGAACTGCGGCTCGCCTGCGGCGGCGCGGGTGAGCAGGCCCGTGACCGTGGTGTACACCGAGGACCAGCGGGAGACGATGGAGGCAAAGATCAAAAGCGAGACGCCGTTGCCGATGCCCTTGTCGTCGATCTGCTCACCGCACCAGGTGATGAGCTGTGCGCCGGCCGTAAAGCTGAGGATGATCACAGCCGCGCTGAATATGCCAGCTACGCCGGAGGTATACTTCAGTGCGCCCATACTGCGGACCACGAAGTAGTAGCCGAGGGACATGATCAGCGCAATGATACCGCCTGCGTACCGGGTGAGCTGCTGGAGCTTGGTCTGCCCATCCGGCTCCTTGGCCAGGTTCTCCAGATAGGGAATCGCAATCGTCAGCAGCTGCATGATGATCGAAGCATTGATATAGGGTGTTACTCCCAAAGCGAAAAGCGTGCATCTGGACAGAGCGCCGCCGCTCATCATATCGAGATAGGTCAGCATATTGCCATTCGAGAACATCGCGGTCAATGCAGAACCGGTGATGAACGGAACGGGGATCGCGCAGCCCAAACGGTAGATCACAAGGATCGCCAGCGTAAACAGGAGGCGATTTTTAAGCTCTGGGATCTTCCATGCATTTCGGAATGTTTGGAACACCTTACATCACCTCAGCCTTTCCGCCTGCCTTTTCAATTTTCTCTTTGGCAGAAGCAGAATAGGCTGCGGCCTTAACGGTCAAAGCCTTGGTCAGCTCGCCGTTGCCCAGGATCTTGATGCCGTCCAGGGGCTTTTTGACCAGACCCTTTGCCTTCAGCGCTTCGGTATCGACCACAGCGCCGGCCTCGAAAGCCTTCTCCAGGTCAGACACGTTCACGATGGCGTAGCGGGTAGCAAAGATGTTGTTGAAACCGACCTTCGGCAGGCGGCGCTGGAGGGGCATCTGGCCGCCTTCAAAGCCTGCGCGCTTCACGCCGGAGCGGGCCTTCTGGCCCTTGCTGCCGTAGCCGGCAGTCTTGCCATTGCCGGAGCCAATGCCGCGGCCCTTGCGGGTCACAGCCTTGTTTGCGCCGGGAATGGCGTGCAGTTCATGGAGCTTCATTGCGTGTACCTCCTGTTGTTATGCTTCGGTGACGCTGAGCATGAACCCGATCTTGGCGATCTTGCCCTGCGTAGCGGCATTGTCAGGCTGAACGGTAACGTCGCCCGGCTTTCTCAGCCCCAGGGCCTCGGCGGTAGCGATCTGCTTCTTGCCGCGGCCGATCAGGCTCTTCTTCAGCTCGATCTTGAGCATCTTATCTGCCATGGTGTGTTACCTCCTTAACCCAGAATTTCTTTGACGGTCTTGCCGCGCTTCTCAGCCACAGACTCTGCGCTGACCAGGCCGCACAGGCCCGCGAAGGTAGCAGACACAACGTTGATGGGATTGTTGGAACGCATGGACTTCGTGCGGATGTCCTTGATGCCAGCAACTTCGATGACGGCACGCACCGGGCCGCCGGCGATCACGCCGGTACCGGGGGCAGCGGGCTTCATCAGCACCGCACCTGCGCCGTACTTGCCCACGATCTCGTGGGGGATGGTGGTGCCGCGCAGTGCGATCTTGTGCATATTCTTCTTAGCGGCAGCCTCGCCCTTGCGGATGGCCTCCGGCACCTCGCCGGACTTGCCAATGCCATAGCCGATGGTGCCCTTGCCGTCGCCAACGACTACCAGAGCGGCAAACTTCATGACGCGGCCGCCCTTGACGGTCTTGGATACGCGGTTGATGGAGACCACCTTGGTGATCATGCCGTCGTCTTCACGGTTTCTCATAGCCATACTGTGTTTCCTCCTCTCATCACAGCTTCAGGCCGCCCTCACGGGCGCCTTCCGCCAGGGCCTTAACACGGCCATGATAAACGAAACCGCCACGGTCAAACACGACCTCGGTGATGCCCTTTTCCAGAGCCTTCTCCGCGACCTTCTTGCCGATTGCGGTTGCGGCCTCGACGTTGCCGCCAAAACCTTCAAAGTCCTTGTCCATTGTGGAAGCCGACACCAGGGTCACGCCAGCCTCATCGTCGATGATCTGAGCGTAGATGTGCTTGGCGGAGCGGAAAACATCCAGGCGAGGACGAGCGGCGGTGCCGCTGATCTTGCCGCGAACGCGGCGATGACGACGAAGACGGGCTTCGTTCTTGTCGATCTGCTTAACCATTGTCTTTCACTCCTTACCTTATTTCTTACCCTTACCGGCTTTGCCTTCCTTGTGCTTGACGACCTCGCCCTGGTAGCGGATGCCCTTGCCCTTGTACGGCTCAGGCGGCTTCTTGGCGCGGACTTCGGCAGCGAACTGGCCGACCTTCTGCTTGTCGATACCGGTGATGGTAAAGTTGTTGGGATCCTGCCACACAATGGTGATGTCCTCGGTATCGGACACGACCACCTGGTGGGAGAAGCCCAGATTCATGATCAGATCCTTGCCCTGCTTCTGGCAGCGCAGGCCTACGCCGCGGATCTCCATCTTCTTCTCGTAGCCGTTCACCACGCCGTTCACCATATTGGCGATGTTGGTGCGGGTGAGGCCGTGCAGGCTCTTGGACAGGTTTTCGTCATTGGGGCGGGTAACCAAAACCTCATTGCCCTCGACCTTGACGGTCATCAGGGGATGATAGCTGGAATTCAGGCTGCCCTTGGGGCCCTTGACGGCGACGGTGTGCTCTGCTTCGTTCACAGTGACCGTAACGCCAGCAGGAATGACGATGGGTTTTCTTCCAATTCTCGACATTGTCTTTTACCCCTTTCTTACCACACGAAAGCCAGGACCTCGCCGCCAACGTGCGCAGCACGGGCCGCCTTATCGGTCATGATGCCCTTCGAGGTGGAAATGATCGCGGTGCCCAGGCCCTTCATGACCTTGGGCATATCCTCGCAGTTCGTATACACGCGCAGGCCGGGCTTGGAAACGCGGCGCAGGCCGGCGATAACGGGTTCGCCGTTCGCCTGGTACTTCAGGGTGACCACGATGGTGCCCTGAACCGAGTCGTTCTTCACCTGCATACCCTTGATGTAGCCCTCGTCAACCAGGATCTGGCAGATAGCCTTCTTCATGTTGGAAGCGGGGATCTCCACAGAAGGGTGTTTGGCGCAGCTTGCGTTGCGGATGCGAGTCAGCAGGTCCGCAATAGGATCAGTAATCTGCATACCACTAACCTCCTTAGATTAGCTCTCGTTGTTTCTATCGATAGCCGCCCCGGAGCGCTGTGCCAGGGGCGGATATCCGGTTTTGCTGCGGCTGCCCGGCCTTTTTACCAGGAAGCCTTCTTCACGCCCGGGATCTCGCCCTTGTAGGCCAGCTCACGGAAGCACACACGGCACACGCCGTACTTGCGCAGCACGGAGTGGGGGCGGCCGCAGATGCGGCAGCGGGTGTATGCGCGGGTGGAGAACTTGGCAGGACGGGCCTGCTTGAGCTTCATAGACAGTTTAGCCATTTTTCCGATCTCCTCCCTTAGTTCTCAAACGGAGCGCCCAGAGCCTTGAGCAGCTCTTTGGCCTCTTCGTCGGTCTTAGCGGTGGTAACAAAGCAGACGTCCATGCCGCGGACTGCATCGACCTTATCGAAGTCGATCTCCGGGAAGATGATCTGCTCCTTGATGCCGCAGGCGTAGTTGCCGCGGCCGTCGAAAGCGTTGCCGTTGATGCCGCGGAAGTCGCGCACACGGGGCAGAGCCACGTTGAAGAAGCGATCCACGAACTCATACATGCGGTCGCCGCGCAGGGTGACCTTGCAGCCGATGGGGGTGCCGGCGCGCAGCTTGAAGTTTGCCACGCTCTTCTTGGCGCGGCAAATCACAGCCTTCTGGCCGGTGATCTGGCCCAGATCCTTCATCACGGCCTCGATGATCTTCTCGTTCTCCTTGGCTTCGCCGCAGGCAACGTTGACGACCACCTTGTCCAGCTTGGGGATCTGCATCACGCTCTTGTAACCGAACTTTTTGTTCAGAGCAGGAGCAATTTCTTTGACGTACTGTTCTTTCAAACGAGCCATTGTTTCCTACTCCTTTCTTACAGCTCAGCGCCGCACTTCTTGCACACGCGCACGGACTTGCCGTCCTTCTCGACGTGGCCGACGCGGACAGCCTTGCCGCACTTGGGGCAGATGGGCATCACCTTGGACGCATACATTGCACCCTCGGCCTTCACAATGCCGCCCTGCTCGCCCTGGCGGCGGGGCTTGACGTGCTTGGTAACCATGTTCTGGCCTTCAACAATGACCTTGCCTTCGGCGGGGCTCACCTGCAGCACCTTGCCGGTGTGGCCCTTGTCCTTGCCGCTGATGATCATAACGTTGTCGCCGGTTTTAACATGAAGAGTATTCATTTTTAAAACCTCCTTACAGCGATTCCGGAGCCAGGCTCAGGATCTTGGTGTAGCCGGCCTCACGCAGCTCGCGGGCAACCGGTCCAAAAATACGGGTGCCCTTGGGGCTCTTGTCGGCCATAACGATGACGGCGGCGTTCTCATCGAAGCGGATGTAGGAGCCGTCGTCGCGGCGCACGCCGTGCTTGCTGCGAACGATGACAGCCTTTACAACGTCGCCCTTCTTCACGGTGCCGCCCGGGGCCGCCTTCTTGACAGAGCAGACCACGACGTCACCAATATTAGCATATCTCTTGCGGGTACCGCCCAGCACACGGAAGCACATCAGTTCCTTGGCACCGGTGTTGTCGGCAACTTTGAGATAAGTTTGCATCTGAATCATATCAGATATCTCCTTTCAAACTGTTCAAAGCGCAGGCAAAGCTTATTTTGCCTTCTCAACGATACGGACCAGGCGCCAGCGCACATCCTTGCTCAGGGGGCGGCACTCCATGATCTCAACACGGTCACCGATACCGCACTCGTTCTTCTCGTCATGAGCCTTGAACTTGGCGGTACGCTTCAGGATCTTCTTGTACAGGGGGTGCTGCACGCTATCCTTAACGGCAACCACGATGGTCTTATCCATCTTGTCGGACACGACAATGCCGACGCGGGTCTTTCTCAGATTACGTTCTTCCATCGTTTAACCTCCTTACTGCTTCTCAGCCAGAACGGTCATCACGCGGGCGATGTCCTTCTTGACTGCATTGATGCGGCCGGGGTTCTCCAGCTGGTTGATGGCATGCTGGAAACGCAGGTTAAACAGCTCAGCCTTCAGATCTGCCAGCTTTTTGTTCAGCTCTGCAGGCTGCATTTCGCGGAGTTCATTAGCCTTCATTGGTGCCATCCTCCTTCACGGAGTCCTCGCGGACAACAAATTTGCACTTGATGGGCAGCTTGTGCATCGCCAGGCGCAGCGCCTCGCGGGCAGTAGCCTCATCCACGTCGGCCAGCTCGAACAGCACACGGCCCGGCTTGACGACGGCCACCCAGTACTCAGG
>CAZYAX010000095.1:0-6091 GCA_964646195.1 uncultured Faecalibacterium sp.
AGCGCAAAATGCTGCGTCAGTCAAACTTTTCAAATTCGTCCATGGAGAACCGCTTGTTGATGAAGCGGTAGCGGAAGCGCGCGAGCTGGTTTTTGGCCAGCACGTCCTCCTCGGTGCCGGTGTACTGACACCGGATGCAGTAGTATTCCTTTTTGTCGGCATCGTAGAACATATCGATGTCCAGATCCCGCATAAAGCAGGACGGGCAGCGGTAGTTCAGCCTTCCCTTGCCAGCCTGAGCCATGTGCGGAACACCTCCTTTTCCTTCAGCGTGCCGGTGTAGCCCAGCGTGAACATCGGGCTGAACGCATAGCCCTCCTTGTAGTAGCCCGCGGCATCGCGGCCCTCGGCTGCGAGGGATACGCGGGTCTTGATGGGCGGGATCACGGCTGCCACGCTCTCGGCGGCGGGCACGCAGCACTCGCGGCACCTGTAGGCGTAGGCCAGCTCGTGATCCTCGCCGTCCTTGTGGGCGTAGAGCTTCACGCAGGTCATGTCCTCAGGGTACTCGGTGGTGCCGTAGCAGGCCACCATGTATTCGTTGATGGTCACCTCGGCGTCCGGGTCGCTCATGGAAAGGATATGGCGATCGATGCGGATGTCGCTCTCGCCCTCGGCAAAGGTGAGCGCGGTCTGCAAGGTGACGGTCAGGTCGCTGAACACGATCTCCACGGGGTCCAGCGTGAGCGTGCGGGCCGTTTTGCCCCCGCCCATGTCCTGCTCGGAGAAGTGGGCGTGGGTGCGGCACAGGCACAGGTCTACCTCCTCGCCGCCATGGCAGAGCTTGGCGCTGCGCACGGTACCCTCGCCCGCATAGTGGGTGAAGTAGCCCGCGCGGTATTTTTCCTGGATGAGGAAGGGGTAGGCGCATTCCTGCACATGGGGTGTGCCGATGCCGATCTCCCACTCCAGCTTTGCCGCGTAGGGGCGCAGGTCCACGATGGCGCCGCCCTGGTCCATGTTGACGCATGCGCGCATGTAGGGGTCGCAGTACCAGAACAGCTGCTTGTTGGAGCCGTACACGATGTCGCGCCAGAGGGCGCACTCGGGGGTGGTGTAGCTGTGGGTGGCGCGGTAGTGATCCGCAAACTCGCTCATGGTCATATCGGTGAGCTTGCCCTCTTTTTTCAGGTCGCCGTAATACTTGCAGCCGTCCTCATAGCTGGCCTTGAGCAGCTCGTAGGGGGCCTCCCAGCGGCCCATCTTGTTCATCCAGCCGGGACCCACGAACTGCATATTGTAGGCGTAGCCGTGGTTGAACTTGGCCTGATAGCGGTACTGGTCGATGAGGTTATACAGGTACGGGTAGCTCTGGCCGCCGTAGTTGCCGTTCTCGTCAAAGGCGCCGGGCGTGTACACCATGCCGCGCAGCACGTTCTGCGGGTGGGTGCCAAAGTTGGAGCCGTTGCCGTCGTAGCAGGCCAGCAGATCGCGCGAGAGGTGAGGGATGGCTACGATGCCGCTGTCCTCAGCCGCATTGGCAGCGGGAGCGTGGGTGTTCACCTTGCTGGGAATCCAGGGGGCCCAGGGGCCGCCGTCCATCAGGGTGTACCAGGAGTTGTTGCAGGTGTGGTAGGCCTTGGGGCCCTCCTCCCAGCAGGTGGCCACGGCGCACTTGACCATGGGGTACTTTTCCTTGATGTAGTTGGTGAGGGCAGCGTCCATGTAGTAGCTGCCGGTGGACTCCGGGTAGAAGCCGAACCGCTCGTAGAACTTGCCGAACACATCGTCCACAACGGCCTTCTTCATCTCCATGTCGAACATCCAGATGCAGAAGTCCTTGGTCTTGTACTTTTTGCGGAACTCCTCGCAGGGCAGCCCCAGCAGGGTGGTGGCGATCTCATCGCCGTACACCTCGTGGTCGTGCCTGGCCAGGGCCACGGCCTCGTCGTTGAACAGGCTGGCATAGGTCATCTGGATGGTGGTCTTGAGGCCGTTTTTGTGGGCCGCGGCCTGCTGGATCTTGAAGATATCCAGGCTCTCGGTGAGCAGGGCCTTGCGGCCCAGGTTCTCCGCCTTGCCCTGGCCGGTGACCTTTTCGGCGTATTCGGGCACCATTTCGGGGCGGTGGATGATGTTGAGGATAAATTGCTCTTGCATAAAGATCATCCTTTCAGGAAAAATAGGGTACCTCCGTGCGATCCGGAATGCAGGCCGGCGAACGGGCCCGTTCGCCGCGATCTGCGCAAAGGCCCCACAGGGGACGCTCTCAAAAAAGGCCCGCCGGCAAGCCAGCTGTTTTGCTGCGGGTTGCCTGCGGGCCATGATACAGAAAAACGGGGTGGGTGGGATGGCAGCGCCCTTACTTTACGGAACCGCCGGTGATGCCCTCCACATAGAACTTCTGCATGATGACGAACAGGATGGAGATGGGGATGGAAACCAGCACACCGCCTGCGCAGAAGCGGGAGAAATAGTTGTTGATCAGCACACGGTCCAGCATGTTGTACAGGCCGATGGCGACCGTAAAGTCGGAGGAAATGCCGGAGTTGAGGATCATCTTGGCCATGACGAAGTCGGTCCAGGGCACCATGAAGGAGTTGATGATGGTGTAGACCAGGATGGGCTTGGACATGGGGATGACGATCTGGAAGAAGATGCGCGCCTCGGACGCGCCGTCCAGCTTGGCGGCCTCACGCAGCGAGACCGGCACCGTGTCGAAGAAGCCCTTGCAGATCAGGTAGCCCAGGCCGGACGAACCCGCGTACACCATGATGAGGCCCGCATAGCTGTTGGTCAGGTTGAGGTTCTTCAAAACGAAGTACACCGCGATCATGGCCAGCACGCCGGGGAACAGGTTGATGGTGACCGAGAGGTTTTGCAGCAGCTTGCGGCTCTTGAACCGGCAGCAGCTCATGGCATAGGCCACCATCAGCACAAAGCAGGTGGAGATCACGCAGTTGAAGCAGGCCACGATGAGGGTGTTCATGAACCAGCGGGGGAACTGGGACACGCTGTCCGACTGGAAGAGCACCGCCGTGTAGTTCCACAGGGTGTAGCCATCGGGGAAGAAGGTCTTGAAGTTGATGCCCTTGTCGGTGGAGAACGAGGTCACCAGCAGCCAGAAGATGGGCACCAGCCAGATAAAGGCCAGCAGCGCCAGAATGACGTGACGGATGACCAGACCGGCGTTTTTGCGGATGCGGCCGCGGCGCAGCTGCTCCGCGGTGGAAGTGGTTGCCGAAACAGTAGCAGTACTCATGCGAAGGTCGCCTCCTTATCGCCGCGGTTGATGAAGCTGAAGCACACCACCGTGAACACCGCGCAGACGATGAACACCATGATGCCGATCACAGCTGCCATCTTATAGTTGTAGTATTCCTGCGTCAGACGGAACAGCCAGGTGACCAGCAGGTCGATCTCCTTCGCACTGGAGGAGGCCAGAGCCTGATCGGTGGTGATGTACACGTCCTGAGTAAGCAGATAGATGACGTTGAAGTTGTTGATGTTCTTGACAAAGTCCGTGACCAGACTGGGGCCGGTGACCGCGAACAGATAGGGCAGCATGATGTGGATGAAGCGCTGCGCCGGGTTGGCGCCGTCAATCTCGGCCGCCTCGATCATATCGCTGGGGATGTTCATCAATACGCCGGTGGCGATCAGCATCTGGTAGGGTACGCCGATCCAGATGTTGATGACGATGATCGTGACCTTAGCCCACACCGGGTCGGTGAGGAAGGGGATGTAGTTCAGCGAGGAGCTCACCAGGCCGATGTTCTGCAAAAAGCCCGTGACGCCGGCGTTGGCCATCATCGTGTTCAGGATGCCGGAATCCGCAAAGAAGTTGCGCACCAGCAGCAGCGTGACAAACTGGGGCACCGCGATGGACACCATGAACAAAGTGCGCCAGAACTTGGGCCACTTGGTCTTTTTGTTGTTGACGAACATTGCCATGAAGATGCCGCCAAAGTAGGTGGTAAAGGTGGCGAAGAAGGCCCAGATCAGCGTCCAGCTCAGCACCTTGCCGAAGGAGTAGCCGAAGGTGATGGACAGGGAGTTGGCGAACAGAGACTTGAAGTTGGTGATGCCCACCCAAGTGAACAGCGCGGCCGGAGGCATGTGCTGCTGGTCGTAGTTGGTAAAGGCCACTGCGATCAGGATGAACAGCGGCACCACCGTAAAGATCACAACGCCCAGAACCGGCAGCGTGAGCAGGGTGATGTAAAACTTTTCGCCCAGATACAGCTGGATATCCTGCTTAAAGGTGTTGACCTTTTTGCCATTTGCGATCTGCTGCTGGAGCTCGTAGCCGGCGCGCACGGCACTCAGCGCGGCGTACAGCATGGCTACAACGATAAAGATGGCCACCACGCTCATCAGCAGGATGGAGAAGGAGTTGTCGTAGTTGTTGACGTCGTTCTTCATGGTGGCGGGGTTGAACACCATCTCCATCTGGACGGTGCCCAGCGTGCCGATCTTAGCCAGGTTGGGCAGGCCGCTTACGACCAGGAAATACAGGCCCAGGGCTTCCACCGCGGTGACGAGCACCGCTTTGATGATCTGGCCATGGCCCAAAAAACCGATGCCCCATACCAGCAGCGACAGCTTGGTGAAGATGTCGCCTTTGGCAAAGGCTTCGGCAAAATTCTGCACAAAGTTTTTCTCTTTGTACACAGCGGGGGCGGCTGTTTTTGCCATAGTAATTTCTCCTCTTTCTTTAAAGCTGCAAGGGCCGCGAGGACCCTGCCCCACAAGTGCGGAGCCGAAACGTCAAGGGCCCGCAGGCAGCGCATGGCCTGCTTTCTGCCTGCGGGCAAACCGGCGTTTACAGGCGTACAGACGGAAGCTCGTTATGCGACGGGGGAGGTGATGCCTTCCACCGTTGCGTCGATCAGCTCCTGCGGGGTCTTGCCGCCGGTGTCGCCGCTGGCGAGGATCTGGCCCAGCGTCTCAGCCGGGGACCAGAACTTGTCGCCCACGCGCTGGAGCTGCGCAAACTCGCTCTGTGCCACAACGGCGCTCAGCGCCGGGGAAGCGGCCTGCTCCAGGGCCTTGAGGTTGGAGGGGCCCTGCGCGCGGTCCTGGAAGCGTTTGATCTGGTTCTCCTCGTTGGTGATCCAGTCGGCCAGCATCATGGCCCAGCCCACGTTGGCGCTATGCGCGTTGACGCCCACCAGCTTAAAGCCAGAGAAGGAGCCCATCTGGACCTGCTCGCCGTTCAGCGTGTAGGTGGGCAGCTTGCAGGCGGCGTAGTTCTCACCCCACTGCGCGGCGGCGTCGTTGGCGCGCCAGGTGCCGTTCACGCCGGCCACCAGAGTGCCGGCCTTCAGCTCGCCGGTGAACTGCTCGTCCTTCAGGCTGATGAAGCCGGGGTTGGCCGCGATGTCCAGGATCGCCTGGGTGACGTCGGCGCCGGGAGCCTCGTTCCAGTTGCAGTAGTTGGTGAGGCCGTCCTCATTCAGGCCCAGCTCCAGGCCGGCGCCTGCGTAGAAGCTGTAAAGGTACCAGCCGTTGGCGATGTCCATGGAGACCTTCTTGCCGGCCTCGGCGGCCTTGTTGAGCATGGTGTCCAGCGTCTGCACGTCCTCCTCGGTGAAGAAGGAGGCGTCGTAGAACATGAAGTAGCCGTTATCGGCGGTCATGGGGTAGGCGTAGAGCTGGCCGTTCATGGTAGCGGCATCCACAGAGGCGGAGGAGTTGCGGGTCTTGATGTCCTCCAGATTCATCTCGGCGGGGATGGCCTGCAGCGCGCCGGCTGCCACCAGCTGGTTGAGCTGGTCGTCCGCAAAGGCATATACGTCCGCAGCGGCGGTGGGGTCGGTGAGGACGGTATCCTTGGTGGTAGACTCAGACTGGGTGCCCAGCGTGATCTGGAGGTCGGCTTTATCGGCATTGGCGGCGGCGAAGGCATCGGCCATCTCCTGGAGCATGGTCTGATCCTCTTCGGCGCCCCACATGGTGAGCTTGATGGTCTCGAGGGGGCCCGCAGCGGCCGTGGAGCCGGCGGCAGTACCTGCGGCAGTGCTCGAAGAGCCGGAGCCGCCGCATGCGGCGAGGGTGAGCGCGGCGGCGGAAATGCCGGCGGCCTTCAGGAAGTTGCGACGGGAAATCTTTTTCATAAGTATTCTCCTCCTAGGTTGATAAAAATAAG
>CAZYAX010000096.1:0-2607 GCA_964646195.1 uncultured Faecalibacterium sp.
ATTTACCATTTGGACGGGTAGATCAGTTCTCCGGTCTTTGCATTGTACAGCGGCAGCCGGCCTTCCTCATACATCGAGCAATACTCCTCTCCTGCCACGATGATGTGATCCGCCACATGGATGCCCAGCAGGCCCAGCGCACGCATGATATTGCCGGTGGACAAAACGTCGTCCCGCGAGGGCAACGCCACGCCGCCGGGGTGGTTGTGGGCCAGCACCACCGCCGCCGCACCGGCCGCCATGGCCTCGGTCACGATCTGGTTGATGCTCACATCCACCGCGCTCACCGTACCGGAGCCCAACCACACGGTGCGCAGCAACCTGCGGCGGTCGTTCAGGGCCATCAGGAGCATCCGCTCCTGCCGCAGGCCGTAGAACTGCGCGATGAGATACTGCCCCATCTGCTCCGCCGTCTCCATCTGCTTGAGGCCGCCCACACGGCTGCGCATGTAATAGCGGCCCGCCTCCGGCAGCAGATGCAGCAGCCGGGCCGTGGTGGGGCCCACCTCCTTCACCTTGCATAACTCCTCCTCGGACGCCTCCAGCACGCCCGCCAGGCTGCCGAAGCGGTCGATCAGCGCGTGGGCAATCAGGTTGGTATTTTTGCGCGAGTTGGTAAAGTACAGCAGATACTCCAGCGCCTCATGCTCCTCCAGACTGTTAAAGCCGTACTGCCGCACCCGCTCGTGCATCCGGCTGCGGTGCCCGGTATGATCCGGCGTTTTTTCCTTTTCCATTCAACGTCCCTCCTGTTTCGTCCCAAGCGTCCGGCAGGCGCTGGGTGTGCAGCCTTGGAGCCGGGCAAAGCTCTCCGCAAAATAGCTGGGACTGCTAAACCCGCAGCGCAGGGCGATTTCCGTGACCGGCGCATCCGTTGTGCGCAACAGGTTTTCCGCCCTGACAATGCGGTAATGGTTCAAATACTCCACCGGAGATCGGTGCAGGTATTGCCGGAACAGCGCGCAGCATTTGCTGCGGCTCACGCTGCCCGCTGCCGCGATATCTGCCAGCGCGATCTTGTGGGGGTAGTTCTCATAAATAAACTGCACCATCCGCTTCTGTGCGGCCAGATCCTCCGTATTACCGGGCGGCACATCGCAGAGCAGCGGCTGCACCACCGGTGTAAAAACCTCCCACAGCGCGAACAGCCGTGCCGCCAGCGCCGGCGCCGGTAGTTCTGTTTCCCCCAGCGCGCGGGCCGCATGGAGCGCCTTCAGGCATCGCGCCTGCTGAGGGTCCGCCTGACGCAACACGCAGGCAGCCGGCCCGCGCTGCACCACCGGCTCCACATACCGGTGGAAAAACACATCCCCACAGTGCAGAACATCCGCCGGGAAGCAAAGAACGTAGTCTTCTTCGACCTGGCCTTTTTCCGAGCCGGAGGCGTGCAGCTGCCGCGCGTTGACAAAAATGCCGTCCCCCTCTGCAAAATCGAGCCTGCGGCCGTTCACCGTATAATAGGCACTCCCCTGCAGTGCAACGAAAAATTCAAAATCCTCATGCCAGTGATACGGGCAGATGCCGTCCGCAAAGTTTGCGACCCGTCCTACGCTGGAAAGCACCGGCATCTCCGAGGCGTTGTAATCCATGATCTGCCCGCCGTCCTTCATCAGCCGTATACTCATGCCATCCATCCCCTCTCAAACCGATACGATTGTTATAGCGCTTTGTTCCATTCCGAAAGCGCTCCGGCCATTTGTGCAGTATTATTGTACCAGAACCGAAGCATTCCGGCAATCTCAAATCAACAGGAGGAAACAAAAATGAAAAAGTACAAAAACCTGGCCCGCCTCGCCATCATGCAGAACCTTATCACCCTTCTGACCTCTGAGCCCCACCGGGCCTGGCGTTCGCTTTACGCTGACTGCCTGTGCGATCTGCTGCTGCGGTGAGCTTCCGGGGATCGCAGGCATCGGCGTCCATGCCGCGCACGGGGCACCCGGAAAAAGCCTGCCAACACGCCCGCCAAAAATGCCCGCATCGCGGGTCCTTGGAGGGCCGTCATCGTGCATCCCGGCCTTGTATGCCGGCGGCGTGCCCAAGCCGGCACGCCAAGACCTCCCGCGCCATTTAAAAACTGCGGAGCTTTTCCAGCCCCGCAGTTTTTGTTTACCGGTCGTTGTCCCGCATATGCACCGCCATCGTCAAAAAGGGCGTGTCGTTCCAGTAGTGCTGGCCGTCCTCGCTGCACGAAAATTGCAGCCCGTCCCCGCTTTGCTCCACGGTGTAGTCAAAGGTTTCCTTTACCAGAGAGTTGGTTTCCTCGATGCCGTCCACAAATTCCTTAAAGTGCAGCTTGAGGCCGTCTTCCGGCGCGTACTCATAGGTGCCGTTTACAAAATCCGCCATGTCCGAGTAGTTCATGCCGATCACATATTCAAAGCTGCCGTTCTCGTAGAAGGTAACTGCGGAGATATACTCCCAATCCTCGCCGCCGTCCTCATCCTTTTCCGTCCAGGTATAGGACCAGCTGCCCACCAGCTCCTCCGCCGGGATGCTCAGCGGCGCGGCTACCGTGGTGCCGGTGGAGGGTTTTACCTCGATCTCCGCCGGCTGTACGGTGGAATAGGGCGCCGCATCGGAAGAGGCCGCCGCCCCGGACGAAGC
>CAZYAX010000096.1:2707-6052 GCA_964646195.1 uncultured Faecalibacterium sp.
TCACGCCCGCCTGTGTGCCGGCGCAGCCCGCCAGCAGCCCGGCCAGCGCCAGGCAAAGGATCGTTTGCTTACATTTTTTCATCGTTTTCCTCCCGTTGGCCCTTTGTCCGCCCCCGGCCAACGCCTGCGCACGCCCTGCGGCGGCCGCAGCACACGCCGTGCCGAATCGAAAGTGCCCTATGCTTTTATCCTTCCCAAAAGCCGCATCCACAGGCGCACAGTCCAGGGACAAGCCCTGTTTCCGCCCATGGATTCTGCTTCTTGCCGGACCGGTCAGCCCGCGTAGGCGCTGCCCGGCATCCACTCGTTATCTGCCGCGTATTTGGCGTGGGTGCGCAGATAATTTACCCAGGCGGTATACCCGTTGCCCGCCGAGAGATGCACGCCGTCCGGCGCGGCGTAGCGGTCGTCCAGGTTGCCGTCCGCATCCGCCAGCGCCTGCCACAAATCGAGGTAGACGCAGCCCTTCTGCACGGCCAGCTGGGCCAACTGCTCGTTCACGGCCCGCAGGTTATCGCTGGCCAGACCCGGGCGCTCCGCCTGCACGGCGGGCCGCACCGGCGGGATGGCCTGGATATAGAACACGCACTCCTGCCCCAGCCGCTCCCGCAGGGTATCCAGCATGGCGGCATAGTAGCTCAAAAAGCGCTCCTCCGCGCCCGCCGTGGTCAGCGTGTTGGTGCCCAGCAGGATATACAGCTTTTTGGGCTGGGCGGCGGCCAGCACATCCAGGATGATCTCCTGCCCGCGCTCGGGGTGCTTGACCGTGCTGCAATTGACCACCGTATCCGGCCCGATGCCCACATAGCCGCAGACCAGCGCGCCCGAAAGATTGATGCCGTATTCCGTAAAGCCCTCGGTCAGGCTGTCGCCCAGGAACGCCGCGTCCGCAAAGTAGCTCAGGTCTACCTCGCCGCAGGCCGGCTGGCGAATTGCCTCGCTGTCGTAGGCGCGGATCGTGCAAGCTCCCTCGGTCTGGCGCACCGGGCCGTACTCTGCCGCAGCGTCCTGCGCGCCGCCCTGCATCGGCAGCGGCGCAAGGATGGAGGCCACCACGCCGCTGGGCTGGGACACGGCCTGCTGCTCCTGCTGGCGCTGGCCGCCCTCCAAAATGGCAGTGATCGCCAGTGCCAGCAGCAGGATTGCCGCCACGCAGCCTGCCAGCGTGAGCCGGCTGTGGGCCCGCTGCTGGCGGTACCGGGCCTGCCGCCGTGAGGCGTTGTAGTCCTGTGAAATCCCCATATTCCGTCTCCTTTGATCCCCAAAAAGGGATGTCCGCCCCTTTGGACGGCCCCTGAGCACCATTTTATCATATTTTTTTCCGCTTCGCAACCAATTAGGGCTTGCATACAAGAGAAGAAACGGTTACAATAGGATTGTAGAAAAATTTCCGCATTTTATAAAAAACTTGCTGTAGGTGCCGGAGGTTTTTTGTACTACTTGCAGCAGCAACTGTGAGTATGCCTTTTGTACGGCTGCAGTGCAGGGCGGCCGTGCAGGGCAAAGGCGTACAGGCGGGTTGCTGTTCCTGTTTTACCGCATGATAAGAAGGAGTCACTGTAGTATGGCCAAAAACGTGATCGTTGGTCAGAGCGGCGGCCCGACCGCCGTGATCAACTCCAGTCTGGCAGGCGTTTACAAAACAGCCTGTAGTCTGGGCGCCGATAAGGTCTACGGGATGAAGTACGGCATCGAGGGCCTCCTGAAGGAAGAGCTTGTGGAGCTGAATCTTCTGCTGGGCGAGCGCATGAGCATCGAGCTGCTCAAGCGCACCCCGTCCAGCTTTTTGGGCAGCTGCCGCTACAAGCTGCCCGATCCGGACCAGGATGCCACTCCCTTTGTCAAGCTGTTCACTCTGTTTGACAAGTACAGCATCTGCGCGCTGTTTTACATCGGCGGCAACGACAGCATGGACACCATCGCCAAGCTGTCCCGCTATGCGCAGCGCGTAGGCAGCACCGTGCGTTTTATCGGCGTACCCAAAACCATCGACAACGATCTGTGCCTCACCGACCACACGCCGGGCTACGGCTCGGCGGCCAAGTACGTCGCCACCATCCTCAAGGAGGTCATCTGCGACTCATCAGTCTACGACCTGCGCAGCGTGACAGTGGCCGAGATCATGGGCCGCCATGCCGGTTGGCTGGCGGGCGCGGCCTGTTTGGCCGCCGGTGAGGACTGCGACGGCCCGGATCTAATCCTGCTGCCGGAGGTGCCCTTTGACCAGGACAAGTTTCTGGCGCAGGTGGACAACCTCCAGCGCACCAAGCCCAACGTGATCATCGCGGCCAGCGAGGGCGTTAAAATGGCGGACGGTACCTACTTGTGCGATCTGGTCGCCACCGCCGGGCAGCTGGACGCCTTTGGCCACAAGGCGGTGCTCAGCGGCACCAGCCGGTACTTATCGGATCTGATCCACCGGACGCTGGGCTGTAAGAGCCGTGCCATCGAGTTCTCCACGCTCCAGCGCTGCGCCAGCCACTTGGCCAGCCGCACCGACGTCACCGAGGCCTACGCTGCCGGCGGCGCCGCCGCGACTGCCGCCTTTGCCGGCGAGAGCGGCCGCATGATCGCCCTCAAGCGCCTCGGTGAGAATCCCTACCAGTGCATCACCGGGTCGGTGGACGTGCACCAGGTGGCCAACCTGGAAAAGAAAGTGCCCCTTAACTGGATCGCCCCGGACGGTATGCACGTTACCGCTGCCTTTGAGGAGTATGCCCGGCCTTTGATTTTGGATGAGCTCACCCCCATCTACGTCAACGGCACCCCGCGCCATGTGCGCCTGTAACTCCCCTTCCCGAATGTCTGTTTTCGTGCACCTGCACGACACAATAAAGCCGAAACAGAAAACGAATGAAAAGGAGAAATTATCATGGGAAAGAATGCAATCGTAGGCCAATCCGGCGGCCCCACCTCCGTTATCAACGCAAGCCTTGCCGGCGTATTTGAGAGCTGCAAAAACCGCGGCGCTGACATCGTATACGGCATGTGCAACGGCGTAGCCGGCCTTCTGGAGGAGCGCGTGATCGACATGAGCACCCTGCTCACCGATGATCTGGACATTGAACTGCTCAAGCGCACCCCGTCCAGCTTTTTGGGCAGCTGCCGCTATAAGCTGCCCGACTGGCACGATGACGAGGCCGTGTACAAAAAGCTATTTGCCATTTTGGAAAAGCTGGGCATCGGCTACTTCTTCTACATCGGCGGCAACGACTCGATGGACACCATCGGCAAGCTGGCCGACTACGGCGCACGCATCGACAGCGACATCCGCTTTATGGGCGTGCCCAAGACCATCGACAACGACCTGATGGTCACCGACCACACCCCCGGCTACGGCTCCGC
>CAZYAX010000097.1:0-6018 GCA_964646195.1 uncultured Faecalibacterium sp.
ATTCAGGATAACCTCAGCACGCGCTTACAGCCCAAAATACCGCTTCGCATTGTTGAAGCAGATGCCGCGGACGATGCGCTCCAGCGCCTTCTCGTCGTTGGGATACTCGCCGTCCTCGACCCACTGGCCGATGAGGTTGCACATAATGCGGCGGAAGTAGTCGTGGCGGGTGTAGCTCAGGAAGCTGCGGCTGTCGGTGAGCATGCCCACAAAGTTGCCCAGCAGGCCCAGGTTTGCCAGAGACTTCATCTGGTTCTCCATGCCCACCTTCTGGTCGTTGAACCACCAGCCGGAACCGTGCTGGATCTTGCCCGGCACTTCTTCGTTCTGGAAGCAGCCCAGAATGGTGCCGATCTGCTCGTTGTCGGCGGGGTTCAGGCTGTAAATGATGGTCTTGGGGCACTCGCCGGTGTCGTTCAGCGCGCTCAACAGGCTGGCAATCGCGCCGCCGCAGGACACGGTGTTGATCATGTCAAAGCCGGTGTCGGGGCCCAGCAGGGCGTTCATCTTGCGGTTCACGCCGCGCAGGCAGTTGTAGTGCAGCTGCATGGCTACGCCGTGCTTGTGGTACAGCTTGCCCAGATGGATCAGGATGAAGGTCTGGTACTTCTCAGCCTCCTCCAGAGTGACGGCTTCGCCGGCCATCGCCTTCTTGTAGATCGCATTCACCTCGTCCAGCGTGGCTTCCCGGTAGGGGATGTAATCCAGACCGTGGTCGGAGGCGCGGCAGCCCATCTTGACAAAGAACTCCAGCCGCTCGGTCAGCGCGTCCATCACGCAGTGGATGCAGGCCAGCTTCTCCTTGCCGACGCTGGCGGCCAGCTGGTTCATGTAATCCACAAAGCCGGGCTTGTTGATGTTGATGGCCTTGTCCGGGCGGAAGGAGGGGGCCACCGTAAACTGGATCGTGGGATCGTTCTTGATCTTCTCGTGCCACTCCAGGCTGTCGATGGGGTCATCGGTGGTGCCGATGAACGCCACGTTGGACTGCTCGATCAGGCCGCGCACGGTGAGCTTGGGGTCGTTCTGGAGCTTCTCGTTGCACAGATTCCAGACCTCCTCGGCAGTGTCGCCGTTCAGTACGCCATCGTAGCCGAAGAAGGTGTGCAGCTCCAGGTTGGTCCAGTGATACATCGGGTTGCCGATGGCCATGGGCAGCGCCTCGGCAAACTTCTGGAAACGCTCGCGGTCGGGCTTGTCGCCGGTGATGTACGCCTCGGGCACGCCGTTGGAACGCATCACGCGCCACTTGTAGTGGTCGCCGAAATAGCTGCCGTCCGGGTTGCGGCCGCCCAGCCATACCTGCGTGATGTTGTCAAACTTGCGGTTCTCGTAGATCTCGCGGGGCGGGATGTGGCAGTGATAATCGCAGATGGGCATCCCCTCCGCGTATGTATGGTACAGGTGCTGTGCGGTGGGGGATTGCAGCATAAAATCTTTATCCATAAATGCTTTCATGGGTGTGATACTCCTTTTCTCTTGTATGATGTCAGTCAATGCAAGCCGGCCCGCGGTTGGGCAAACCTTGCCTTACCTCTAGTATACCGGAAAATGCGGATGTATACAAATGAAAAATTGACAAATTTTAAAAGAATTGATTGTTGAAACCGCTGGAATTTGTTCAACAGGGCCTATTTTCATGGAAAAATGCAAAAGTGACCCTTGACTAAATTGTATACAACAGCATAAAATAGAAGGTAAGGAACGGTGAAGATGCGCTTCGCCGCATGCATTGCAATTAAGTAAAGGAGAGCAAGAAATGGAAACTTTGAATTACAAGGTCCTGGAGCAGACAGGTTATGATGGATTTATTCTCAAGGATGCCCCCATCAAGGTCATGCAGTTCGGCGAGGGCAACTTCCTGCGCGCGTTCGTGGACTACTTCTTTGATATTGCCAACGAGAAGGCCGGCTACAACGGCAAGGTGAGCCTGGTGCAGCCCATCGGCAACTTCCCGCAGATGGCGGACTGGATCAACGCCCAGGAGGGCCTGTACACCCTGTACCTGCGCGGCAGCGAAAAGGGCCAGAAGGTGGATGCTAAGCGCGTGATCTCCGCCGTGGCCAACTGCGTGTGCCCCTACGGCGAGGGCAAATGGGCCGAGGTGCTGGCGCTGGCGGCCAGCCCCGATTTGGAGATTATCGCCTCCAACACCACCGAGGCCGGCATCGCCTATACCAAGGGCGACAGCGCCTTTGACCAGGTGCCGCCGGTCAGCTTTCCGGCCAAGCTCACCCGCGTGCTGTACGAGCGCTACAAGGCGTTTGACGGCGCAGCGGACAAGGGCCTCGTGATCCTCTCCTGCGAGTTGATCGACAACAACGGCAAGGAACTGCAAAAGTGCTGCAACAACTACGCCAAGGATTGGGGCCTGGAGGAGGCGTTCGTCGAGTGGATGAACAACGCCAATACCTTCTGCTCCACGCTGGTGGATCGCATCGTGCCGGGCCGCATCCGCGACCCGCAGGAGCTGGCGGCCATCGAGGCAGCCAACGGCTATCACGATCAGGTGCTGGACGTGGGCGAGGTGTTCGGCGTATGGGTCATCGAGGGCCCGGCCTGGCTGGAGGACAAGCTGCCGTTCAAGAAGGCCGGCGTCAACGTGATGGTGGTGCCCGACGTCACCCCGTACAAAAAGCGCAAGGTGCGCATCCTCAACGGTGCGCATACCGGCTTTGTGCTGGGCGCGTATCTGGCCGGCTTTGACATCGTGCGCGACTGCATGCACAACGACACCATCCGCGAGTTTATGAACAAGATGCTGTACGAGGAGGTCATCCCCACGCTGCCGCTGGACAAGGACGACCTGAAGGAGTTTGCCTCCGCCGTGCAGGATCGCTTCAATAACCCCTTCATCAACCACGAGCTGATGAGCATCTCCCTCAACTCCACCTCCAAGTGGAAGGCCCGCAACATGCCGTCCTTCCTGGGCTACATCGAGGAGAAAAAGGAGCTGCCCAAGTGCCTGACCATGAGCCTGGCCGCGTACATTGCCTTCTATTCCAGCGATATTCAGGAGCGCACCGCTGACGGCCTGATCTGCAAGCGCCCGGCGGGCAACACCTATAAGATCCAGGACGACGCCTGGGCACTGGACTTCTACTACGCCCACAAGGACGACACCGCTGCGGAGCTGGTACACGCCGTGCTCACCAACACCCAGATGTGGGATCAGGATCTCACCGCCATCCCGGGCGTGGAGGCCGCCGTGCTGGCAGATCTGGAGATGATCCGCGCCGAGGGCGCCGAGGCTGCTTACAAGAGCTGCCTGTAAGCCCTGCACGGCTTACGCATGAAGGGCTGCCGCTTTCGGTTACAAATCGACGCTCATGCGTTGGCCACAGTAAGCCTTGAAACAATGAAGGAGGAGATCGGAACTATGCCACAGGCTATTCATATCAGCCCCATCGACAACGTCGTTGTCGCGCTGCACCCCATCGCCAAGGGCGAGACCATCGAGCTGGATGGCTTGGCCGTCACGGCTGTGGAGGACATCCCCCAAGGCCATAAGATGGCGGTCAAGCCCATCCGGGCAGGGGAAAACGTGATCAAGTACGGCTTCCCCATCGGCCACGCGACGGCAGACGCCGTGCCAGGCACCTGGATGCACACCCATAATGTCAAGACTAACCTCTCCGGTGAGGTGGAGTACAGCTATAACCCCGCGCCGGATCTTGCCCCGCTGCCCAAGGTGGAGCCGGAGACCTTTATGGGCTTCCGCCGCAAGGACGGCCGCGCCGCCATCCGCAACGAGATCTGGATCATCCCCACCGTGGGCTGCGTGAACGATATCGCCAAAAAGATCGTGGCGGACAACCAGGATCTTGTGACCGGCAGCATCGAGGGCCTGTACACCTTTACCCACCCGTTTGGGTGCAGCCAGACCGGCCACGACCACGCGCAGACCCGCAAGCTGCTGGCCGCGCTGGTGCGCCACCCCAACGCGGCGGCGGTGCTGGTGCTGCACCTGGGCTGCGAGAACCTCCAGCACGACCAGTTCGTGGAGGAGCTGGGCGAGTACGACCCGGAGCGGGTCAAGTTCCTCACCTGCCAGGACGTGGAGGACGAGTTTGCCGCCGCGCGCGAGATCCTAAAGGAGCTGGCCGCCTACGCCGGGCAGTTTGAGCGCCAGCCCATCCCGGTGTCGGAGCTGGTGGTGGGCATGAAGTGCGGCGGCTCGGACGGCCTGTCCGGCATCACCGCCAACCCCACCATCGGCCGGTTCTCGGACATGATGGGCCAGCGCGGCGGTTCCACGGTGCTGACCGAGGTGCCGGAGATGTTTGGCGCAGAGGGCTTCCTCATGGACCGCTGCATCAGCCGTGAGGTGTTTGAGAAGGCCGAGCAGATGATCAACGGCTTTAAGAACTACTTTATCAGCCACAACGAGGTGGTGTACGACAACCCCTCGCCGGGCAACAAGAAGGGCGGCATCACCACGCTGGAGGACAAGAGCTGCGGCTGTGTGCAGAAGGGCGGCACCGCCCCCATCATGGACGTGATCGGCTACGGCGACCCTGTGGTGACCAAGGGCTTGAATATGCTCTACGGCCCCGGCAACGACCTGGTGTCGGCTACGGCCATGACCGCCGCAGGCGCGCACCTGATCCTGTTCTCCACGGGCCGCGGCACGCCGTTCTCGGCGCCGGCCCCCACCCTGAAGATCGCAACCAACACCCCGCTGGCCACCAAGAAATCCGGCTGGATCGACTTCAACGCCGGCGTGGTCGCCGATGGAGAAAAGACCATCGGCGAGGCGGCCCAGAGCCTGCTGGAGCTGGTGATCCGTGTGGCGAGCGGCGAACAGACCAAGGCAGAAAAACACGGTTTCCGCGAAATTTCTATTTTCAAAGACGGCGTTGTGTTGTAAAATAAAGGGGAAGGGCTATGCTTTTCGGGGCATGGCCCTTTTCCCGCTTTTTTCTGTTTTCTTCCGCTTTCTTGAAAGAAAGCGGGGCAAAGAACTTTATTGGAAAAATGCGTGCCGCATTTTTCGCAAGGTTCGGCCTGGTTTTAATGAACGAATAGGAGGTTTTGTATGAACACCATCACCACCCGGTACATCACCGAAAACGGCGCGTGCTACGAGCAGTATGTCATCGCGGACCCGGCGGCCGGCACTGCCCTCACCATTACGCCGGAGCGCGGCGGCATGATCACCGGCTTTACCCTCAACGGCGAAGAGTACATCTGGGTCCGCCGCCCGAACTTCAGCGAGTGCAGCCGCCCGCGCTTCGCGGTGCCCATCCTGTTCCCCAGCTGCTCCAACCCGGACGGCGGCGTCCACATCTTCGATGGCAAGGCCTACCCCATGGAGACCCACGGCCTGGCCGACCTGTGCGCCTGGGAGGTGGAGAGCGTTGGCCCGGATGGCGTGACCCTGGCGCTGGAGTCCACCCCGCTGACCAAGTACCTGTATCCGTTTGATTTTACCCTGCTGGTGACCTACAACCTGGAGGGCAACAAGGCCACCATCCGCCTGACCGTGTTCAACGAGGGCGACAGGCCCATGCCGTTCAGCTTCGGCTACCACCCCTATTTTGTGGCGTCCAAGCTGGAAAACGTGGACTTTGACATCCATTGCGCCACCTGCTCCGAGGATGCCAAGGGCGAGCAGCCCGCCGCTCCGGACAAGATCACCCTCACCCGCAAGCCCGGCGCGGACAACTCCATCCGCCTGCTCACCGGCGTACAGTTCCCGATGTCCTTCACCGACAGCGGCAACGGCCACAAGGTCACGGTGGACGCGGACGAGTGCTTCGACAAGGGGGTGCTCTGGCAGCAGGACGCCGAGAGCTTCGTGTGCATGGAGCCCTGGAACGGCTGGGCCAACAGCGTGAACGAGGCAGGCAAGCACGAGGTGCTGGAGCCGGAGGAGGCCATGGCCAGCGAGTGGAGCATCACCATCGAGAAGGTGTAAGGCCGCTGAGGCTTTCCGGCCTTTTTGAAAAAGGTCTCGGCGAAAAACTATTGGATGATATATGACGTGATCCCCCCGGTTTGCGCAGACGCGGCCGG
>CAZYAX010000098.1:0-5983 GCA_964646195.1 uncultured Faecalibacterium sp.
CAATCTGCATACCAGATTTATTCAGAGCTTCCCTAAAGGGTCCTTCGGATCTATCGCGCCCGCGCGCCGGCCCGCACACTGGGCCGGCGCTGCGCGTTCCAACTATCGAAAGAAAGGGTGAGCCGCATGGCAAAACAACCTGTTTCTATCTCCCGCCGGGCCTTTTTGCGGGGGATCGCCGCCTGCACGGCGGCGGGCGCGCTGGCCGGCTGCGGGGCGTTCCCCGCGGTGGGCGGCGGGGCGCAGTCCAGCCCGGACACTACGCTTGCCCCCAACGCCGCCCCTGCGCGGGAGGAATACCGCGCGGTGTGGATCAGCTACCTGGAATGGCAGAGCGTTGACTTTTCCTCCGAGGAGGCCTTCCGCGCCGCAGTGAGCCAGATGCTGGACAACTGCGCCGCGCTGGGCCTCAACACCGTGATCGCGCAGGTGCGCCCCTTTGGGGATGCGCTCTATAAAAGCGCGCTCTACCCCTGGAGCCATCTGTGCACCGGCATGCAAGGCGCGGACCCCGGCTTCGATCCGCTGGACGTCCTGCTCGAGCTGGCCCACGGTCGGGGCCTCTCGCTGGAGGCATGGGTCAACCCCTACCGTCTGCGGCTCACGGCCTCGCTGCCGGGCGCGCTGGCAGCAGAAAATCTCGCAAATACCCACCCGGAGTGGGTGGTGGAGGCCGGCGGCGGGCTGTACTTGAATCCGGCCATCCCCGAAGCGGCGGGCTATGTGGCGCAGGGCGTGGCCGAACTGGTGCAGAACTACGCGGTGGACGGCGTACACTTCGACGATTACTTCTACCCCACCACCGACGGGGCCATCGACGAGGCCCAGTTTGCCGCCAGCGGCGCGGCCGACCGGGCGGCATGGCGGCGCACCAATGTGACCTCGCTGGTCAAGGCGTGCCACGACGCGGTGAAGGCTGCCGACCCCACCCTGCGCTTCGGCATCAGCCCGCAGGGCAACCCGGACAACAACTACACCCAGCAGTACAGCGACGTGGCCGCCTGGATGGCTGCCGAAGGCGAAAACGCCGTGGCGGACTACATCTGCCCGCAAATTTACTGGGGCTACCACTACACGCTCAGCTCCGGCTCTCAGCGGTTCGCCTTTGAGAACATCGTGCCAGAGTGGCTGGCCATGCCCCGCGCGCCCGGCGTCGCGCTGTATTTCGGGCTGGGCGCATGGCGCATCGGCGACGGCGACGGCGGCGCCAACGAGGACAGCGTAAGCCAGTGGAACAGCGGCCAGAGCCTGGCCCAGCAGCTGGCCGACCTGCGCGCCCAGGGCGCTGAAGGGTATGCGCTGTACCGGTACGGCTCGCTGTTCGGCTCGCCCTATCCGGAGCTGGCCGCCGCCGAGTGCGCGGCGCTGGCAGCGGCAGCGGAGTGAGCGGGCGCACAAAATCCCCGCGTCCGGCTTGTACCCGGCGCAAAAGTGAGGTATACTAAGGAAGTAAACAAGCGAAAGCGCGGAGGTTTAAAGATAAAATGGAAAAACAGGCAAAACGGCTTTTTGCCCTGGCGGCGGCGCTGATGCTGGCGCTGTCGCTGGCGGGGTGCAAGGCCGCAGCAACCGACCTTGCACACAAGGTGCTGGGCATATCCGATGTGGAGGAGGAGGATACCACCCGCTGGGCGGAGGCCGCCCCGGCCGGTATCACCCTGCCGGAGGGGATGGATTCCACCGCCAAGTTCGCCGCCGAGCGGGCGGGCGAGGGGCAGCTGTATATCGTGTTTAACGGCATCTGGACGCGGGACACCAGCTATTTTCTGGCGCCGAACGGCTCCTTGACCTTTACGGCCACGGGCAGCGCCGAGGGCACCCAGAAATATAAGATCGCTGTATGGAAGCTGGTGGACGGCGGCACCCAGTATGTGGATGGCAGCACCGGTTATATCAAAACGGACGGCAACCCCTATACCTATACCGTCACCGGCCTTGATCCGGCCGCCAGCTACCGGCTGACCATTTCCTATGACTCGCGGTCGTATTATCTCTATGGCGTTGTACGGGTGGATGGGATCGGATGAAAGCACAGATGAGAAACACCCTCCTGCTGGTACTGTGCGCCTTTATTTGGGGCATGGCCTTTGTGGCCCAGAGCGTAGGCGCAGGGCTGGGGGCTTATACGTTTTTGGCCTGCCGCAGCTGGCTGGCCGTCGCGGTGCTTTACCCCACGATCCTGGGCTTTGACGCGGTGCGCCGCCGCCAGGGCACGGCCTGCGGCTGGCCCAAAGAGCAGCCGGGCCGCTGGCTGTTGGCGGCAGGGGGCGCGGTGTGCGGCACGCTGCTGTTCTTTGCCTCGGCCGCACAGCAGATCGCCATCACGCTCAACCCCTCCACCGCCAAGGCCAGCTTTATCACGGCCATGTATGTGGTGCTGGTGCCGCTGGTCAGCCTGGCGTTTGGCCGGCGCAACGGCGTGCAGCTGTGGGCCAGCGTGGCCGTTTCGGTGGCGGGGCTGTATCTGCTGTGTATGCAGGGCGGCTTTGGCAGCATCCAGAAAAGCGACGGCATCCTGATGCTGTGCGCGCTGCTGTTCTCCTTCCAGATCATGGCGGTGGATCACTACTCGCCCCGGCTGGACGGCGTGCGGCTGAGCTTTATGCAGTTTTTTGTCACCGCGCTGTGGAGCACGGCGGCGGCGTTCGTGTTCGAGACGCCCACAGCGGCGGACATTGCGGCCAACGCCCTGCCGCTTTTGTACTGCGGCGTGATGTCCAGCGGCGTGGGCTACACCCTGCAGATCCTCGGCCAAAAGGGCCTCAACCCGGCCATCGCCAGCCTGGCCATGTGTCTGGAAAGCGTGTTCGGCGCGGTGGGCGGCTGGCTGCTGCTGCACCAGTCGCTTTCGGCGCGGGAGCTGCTGGGCTGCACGCTGATCTTTGCGGCCGTAGTGCTGGCCGAGCTGCCGGTAGGCAGCTGGCTGCGCCGCAGGCGGCACACCGTATAAAAACATCGCTGTGGTATCCCGGCTTTGTCAGACGGGGTGCCGTTTTTCACACCACGGAACAACGGGGGGAGCATGGAGCAGAGCAAGCACGCCGTCCAGCGGCGCAGGGCGGGCGGTATCGAATATGAACTGACCCGGCGCAGGGTCAAAAACCTCAACCTACATGTGCGGGAAGACAGCACCGTAGCGGTAAGCATCCCGCTGCGCACGCCGGCTGCGGAGGCGGACGCCTTTGTGGCCGCCCGCGCAGGGTGGATCGAGCAGGCCCGCCAGCGCCAGCAGCGGCGGATGCAGCTGCAAAATGCCCGCCCCTTGCCCAGCCCTGAGCTGGCGCTGGCTCACTTTACGGCGCTGAGCGACCGGGTGTACCCGGCCTTTGCCGCCGTGCTGAACGGGCAAAAGCCGGTGATCAAGGTGCGGGATATGACCAGCCGCTGGGGTGTGTGCGTGCCCGCCAAGCGGCAGATCACCTTTGCGCTGCGGCTGTACACCATGCCGCCCGCCGCGCAGATCTATGTGGTGGTACATGAATACTGCCATTTTCTCGTGCCCAACCACAGCCCGGCCTTTTGGGCCGAGGTGGAAAAGCTGCTGCCGGACTGGAAGGCCCGCCGCCAGCTGCTCAAATAACCGCCTGGCAGAAATGTAAAATTCATTACGGGACGTACAATACTGCCCGTTTACAGGAGGGGAACCGCCCTTGGCAAACCAAAATGCCCGCAAGCCCCAGGAGGGTAACAAATATTCCAAGCTGGCCGGCAACACGCTGATCTTTGCCATCTCCAGCTTTTCGTCCAAGCTGCTCACCTTTATCGTGCAGCCGTTTTTGACCTATGCCATGCGTGACATCGAGAGCATGGGCATTTCCAAGCTGCTGAGCCAGTGCGCCAACCTGCTCATCCCGTTTGTCTCGATGGGCATGTCCAACGCGATCATCCGCTTTGGCCTCGAGCGCCATAACAGCAAAAAGCAGGTGTTCACCAACGGCCTGGTCACCATTTTGCTGGGCTATTTTATTTTGCTGCTGTGCTGGCCGCTGCTGCGGCTCATCCCGGATGTGCGCGAATACGGCGTATTCTTATACATCTATGTGCTTACCAGCTGCCTGCGCACGCTCTGCACCCAGTTTGTGCGCAGCCGGGAGCTGAACAAGCTTGTGGCCATGGACGGCGTGCTGTGTACCTTTGCCACCCTGATGTTCTATGTGCTGTACCTGGTGGTGCTGGGCATGGGCGCGCAGGGGTATCTTCTGGCGATCATCTGCGGCGACGTGACCAGCTCGGTGTTCCTGTTCACGCGGGCCAAGCTGTGGCGCTATGTGGATTTTTCCCGCATCAATGGCCGGCTGTGGAAGCAGATGCTGCGCTTTTCGCTGCCCATGATCCCGGCACAGATCAGCTTTTGGATCATCAATGCGTCGGACATGTTCTATGTGCGCTACCTGTGCGACGGCTACCAGGGCCGCGCCGGCTCGGCGTGGAGCGGACTGCTCTCCACCGGCTACTTTATGCCCACCATTCTCAACACGCTGGGGCTCATCTTCTACGACGCCTGGCAGCTCTCCGCCGTGACGGAGGAGACCGACCGGGAGAGCTTTTTCAGCAACATCTTCCGTGCCTATTCCAGCGTGATGTTCTGCTGCGCGGCGGGCATCCTCTGGCTGTGCCGCCCCATGATGCACATTATGAAGGCCAATTACTACGAAGCCTGGCGCTTCGTGCCTTTCCTCACCATCGCCGCGATCTTTACCTGTTTCAACCAGTTTTTCAACAGCATCTATGTGGTGTACAAGCGCTCCACCAACAGCCTGTACACCATGCTGGCCGGGGCTGTGACCAACTGCATCATGAACTATTTCTTCATTGTGTGGTGGGGCCCGGTGGGCGCGACCTATGCGTCCTTTCTGGGGCTGTTCCTGGTGTTCATCCTGCGCGCCATCAACACCCGCGGGCTGCTGGTGGTGGATTTCAGCCCGGCGCGCATCGCCGTCAACCTGGCGCTGCTCTTTGCGGAGGCGTTCGTGCTGCTGCGGGAGCTTCCGCTGTACGGCCTGTGGACCGGCCTGCTCACAGCGGCGGTCATCGCCTTTAACTTTAAGGGCCTGTGGGGCATGGGCCGCGTGATCCTGCCCAAATTGCTGGGCCGCCGCGGGCGCGCGCTGGCCGCGCGCATCGACCGGCTGCTGGTGAAGTAACCCGCCCTTCTCCCCTTTTTTATTTCTTTTTCAAAAACCTCTTGACTCTGCCGTAACGTCAGGCTGTATACTGGCCTTGTACGAAAGGGCAAAAGGAGGCATGGCCTATGATGACGGTCAAGCAGGTGAGCGCGCTTACCGGGGTAAGCGTGCGCACCCTGCACCACTACGATTCCATCGGCCTGCTGCCTCCGGCGCAGGTCACCGCCGCGGGCTACCGCCTGTACGGCGAAGCCGAGCTGGAGCGGCTACAAAGCATCCTGCTGTTCCGCGAGCTGGAATTTCCGCTGCGGGAGATCGCCGCCATTCTGGACAGCCCGGCCTTCGACCGGCAGCAGGCGCTGCGCCAGCAGATCGGGCTGCTGCGGCTGAAAAAGGAGCATCTGGAACGGCTCATTGCCCTTGCGCACGAGATCGAGACGAAAGGAGAGAGAACATTGGATTTTTCCGCATTTGACACCACCAAGCTGAGCGAGTACGCCGCGCAGGCCAAGGCCGCCTGGGGCAAAACCGCCGCCTATCAGGAGTACGAGCAGAAGGCCGAGGGCCGCACCCCCGGCAAGGAACTGGAGTTGGGCAGCGCGCTGCTGGACATCTTCCGCGAGCTGGGCGGCTGCCGGGGCAAAGCGCCGGACAGCCCCGCCGTGCAGGCCCTCGTGAAAAAGCTGCAAGGCTTTATCACCGAGCACTACTACAACTGCACGCCGGAGATCCTGCATTCCCTGGGCGAAGCGTATGCCGCAGGCGGCAGCATGACCGAAAACATCGACCGCGCCGGCGGCGCGGGCACGGCTGCATTTGCAAAAGCCGCCATCGACTTTTATTGCAGCCGGAAATAA
>CAZYAX010000099.1:0-5968 GCA_964646195.1 uncultured Faecalibacterium sp.
TGCCCTGCGGCGGAAGCCGGGCGGCAGGATCATTGCAGCTGAAAGGTCAAAACCGCCTTGCAGCCGTGCGCCCGGAGATTTTCGATGGTGAAACTGCCCTTGTGTGCCGCCGCGATCTGGCGCACGAGCAGCAGGCCCAGGCCGTGCCGCAGGTCCAGGCGGCCGTCGGTACGTTCCATATAGTGAGGCGTCTGCTCCAGCGCGTGCAGCGTTTCGGGCGAGAGGCCGGCGCCGTCGTCCGCAACGGTGAGGATGAGCCGCTTTTCTGCCCTTTCAAGAAAGATTTGGATGCCGCACCCCTGCGGGTTGTGCTGGATGCTGTTGTGTACGAGGTTGTTCAGGGCGCGGTCGATCAGGCGGGCGTCGCAGTCCAGCACGGCGGCCTCCGCCTCCGGCGCAATCTGCAGCTCCACGGTATAAAGGTCCGGCAGGCCGTCGTTGAGCAGCCCGGCAACACAGCTGCGGATCAGTCTGGCCAGCCGCACCGGCTCTTTGTGGAGCGGCTGCATATCGTATTCCAGCTGGGAGACCAGGTTCAGATCCCGCACCAGCTCTTTGATGCGCACGCTCTGCCTGCGCACGATGCCGGCCTGCTGCCGGACCGAGGGGCTGGCGGTGGGGTCGGCGGCGATCCGGTCCGCATAGCCTAAAATCATCGAGAGCGGGGTGCGGATGTCGTGGGAGACGCCGCTGATCCAGTTGGCCCGCGCCTCGTTCTGCCGGCTCAGCAGGCGGGAAGCCCTACAAAGGCTGGCGGCGATCTCGGAGAACTCCCCGCCGGCGCAGACGGAGACGGGCCGGCCCTCGGCCAGCGCCTCCACGGCGGCGACGATGGGCGCGGTGCTGCGCAGGATGTGCCGCTTGGAGAAGCAGTAAGCGAAAAACAGGCACAGCACATCCAGCGCCAGCATCCCCGCCGCGTAAAGCGGGAACCGCCGCACGGCCCGGAGGGGATAATAATTGCTGGTGAGCTTCGTGTAACTGCCCTTGGGGTAGCCCAGCACCAGCAGGCCGTCCCCGGCGGTTTGGATAAAGACCGGATAATCCGCAAGGTAACCCCTGGAGAACAGCGCAACGTCCTGCAGGGTGTAGCTTTGCGGTATTTCTTTGGGCCGGTCCAGCGACCAGGCGCATTGGCCGTCCGGCGTGAGGTACAGCGCCCAGATTTGGTTCTGCTGCAGCTGGCCGGCCACTTGCTCGGAGAGGCCGTCCGGAGTCAGAGCCCCGGCGGCGAGCTCCAGCATGGCGCGCGGGGCGGCAGTACCGTAGTCCTCGGCGACGGTTTTATAAAAGGTGGCGCCGAACAGCGCCGCGTTGAGCAAAAGCAAAAGCAGCAGAAAGGCGGAAAAAGACGCCAGCTGCTTGGAAATATAGGTCCCGAATGATCGCATGGCGTTACTTCCTCACATTCAGCTTGTAGCCCAGGCCCTTGATCGTGACGAGGGACACCGGCCTGGACGGGTCAGCCTCGATCTTTTCCCTCACGCGCCGCACATGGGCGTTGAGGCTGTTCTCGTAGCCAAAGGGGTTATCGCCCCAGAGCGCTTCGCACAGTGCGTCCACGGTGACGATCCGCCCGGCATTGCGGGCCAGCGTTTCGAGCAGGGCGTGCTCCTTGGCCGTCAGCGGGAGGACGGCGCCGTTTTTGCTCACCTCGGCCCGGCTGAAATCAATCGTGCAGCCATCCAGCGCGACGAGGGAGGCGTCCTCTTTGTAGGAGCGGCGCAGCACCGCGTAGACGCGCAGCACGAGCTCCTGCGGCAGAAAAGGCTTGGCGATGTAATCGTCCGCGCCAAGGCCAAGCCCGGAGAGCTTATCCGCCGCCTCGTCCCTTGCGGTCAGAAAGATCACCGGTACGTCCGTAAAGGCGCGGAGCTGCCGCAGCAGGGCAAAGCCGTCGCCGTCAGGCAGCATGACGTCCAGCAGGATCAGGTCGGGCCTGCCGTCTTTAGCCGCCGCAAGGGCCAGCGTTGCGGATGCAGCGGTGCGCACGCTTGCAAAGCCGGCGTCCTTTAAAATACCCGATACCAGCACCAGAAGCTCCGGCTCGTCGTCCACGAGCAGGAGCTTTTTATTGTGCAGAAAGGAAGGGTCCATACGCGTTACCTCCGGGTTGGAGAAAAGTCTGTCCGTACGGCGGGCAAAAAAGAGCGAATGCGTCGCGCTGCGCTGCCGGCCCAAAGAGCGGGCTCTATCGCTATTGTAGCATAGACCGGCCGGTTTGTGGGGGCCGGGCCGAAAATGTAAGGAAAAAGTAAGGATGCGGTAAGGCAGATGTCAACCGGGCGGCGTACCATAGAGGCATCGAAGGGAGATGTTTGTATGGACTGTATCATCACCACGGAACAGCTGACGAAGCGGTACAAAAACTTTACGGCGGTGGACCGGGTTTCGCTGCACATCCGACGGGGCAGCATCTACGGCTTTTTGGGCCCCAACGGCGCGGGCAAATCCACCACCATGAAAATGCTGCTGGGGCTGACCGGCCCGACCGGCGGCAGCTTTGCCATAGACGGCAAGCGGTTCCCGCAGGACCGGCTCGCCATCTTAAAGGAGGTGGGCTCCCTGATCGAAGCGCCCTCTTTTTACGCAAACCTGACCGGCCGGGAGAACCTGGACGTGATCCGCCGGATTTTGGGCCTGCCCAAAAGTTCCGTGGAGGAGGCGCTGGAGCTGGTGGGCCTGGCCGAATTTGGCGACCGGCTGGCGAAAAAATATTCGCTGGGCATGAAACAGCGCCTGGGCCTGGCCGGGGCGCTGCTGGGCCGGCCGCCGGTGCTGATTTTGGACGAGCCCACCAACGGCCTTGACCCCGCCGGCATCCACGAGATCCGCAATCTGGTGCGGTCGCTGCCGGACCTCTACGACTGCACCGTCCTGCTCTCGTCCCATCTTCTGGCGGAGGTCGAGCTGATGGCGGATGATATCGGCATCCTCAATTACGGGCGGCTGCTGTTTGAAGGCAGCCTGGGCGAGCTGCGCCAAAGCGCTGTGCGGGCCGGCCTCGCGGCGGACGATCTGGAAGGCATGTTCCTCTCGATGGTGGAGCGGGACAACGCGGCCAGAAAGCAGGAGGCAAAGCGATGAATCTGTTTTCGATCGAGCTGCAAAAGCAAAAGCGGACCGGCGCGCTGGCCGTGCTGCCGGCGGTGGGCGTTCTGGGCGCGGCCTACGCATGGGCCAATTTTATGATGCGCAGGGATGCGCTGCTGAGCCTGCCGCTGGCCCCGATGGACGTTTTGCTCACCCAGCTGTACGGTGTGATCCTGGTGCTCAACCTGTTCGGCATCGTGGTGGCCGCGTGCATGAGCTACAACATGGAGTTTGCGGGGAATGCAGTCAAAAAAATGTACTTGCTGCCGGTGAGCGCGGCAGGAGTGTACCTGTGCAAGTTTTTGCTTTTGTCGGGGCTGCTCCTGGCGGCGGTGGCCTTGCAGGGGCTGGCGCTTGCGGGCATCGGCCTCACGGTTTTGCCGAAGGACGACTTTGAATGGGCGGCGCTGATCCGGTTTGAGGGGTACGCCTTTATCACCTCCATGCCGGTGCTGTCCTTTATGCTGGCAGTCTCCTCCCGGTTTGAGGCGCTGTGGATGCCCCTCGGCGCAGGCGTCGCGGGCTTTTTGAGCGGCATGGCGCTGGCCAATACGCGGCTTGCGTTTTTGCTGGCGCACCCGTTCATCGTGATGTTCCGGCCGGCGGTGACCTTGCGCGCGCAGCCGGAGGGGGATGTGGCTGCGGCCGCTTTGCTCGAAACGCTCGTGTTTCTGGCCGCCGGCCTGTGGATGGCGAAGCATCTCCGCTATGAGTGAAGGAGGGTTTACAATGAAAGGCTTGGAATTGCTCAGGCTTGAGTTTATAAAAGTAAAGCGCTCCGGCATTGTGCCGCTGCTGCTTGTTGCGCCGGGATTGGTGGTTACGTCCGGCGTTGCGAACCTGAGCCGCTATTTGACGCCGGAGTATCCCGATGCGTGGCGGGCCATGTTCATCCAGAGCGCGCTGCTCTACGCCTACTATCTGCTGCCGCTGAGCATGATCGTGGTTTGCGCAATGCTCGCAGGCCGGGAGACCGGGCACAACGGCATCTTAAAAATGCTGGCCCTGCCGGTGAGCCGCGCCGCGCTGTGCATAGCCAAGCTCTGTGTGCTGTTGTTTTATCTGCTGCTGGAGCTGGCTGTGTTCTTCACGGTGTTTGCCGTGGCCGGGCTGGCGGCCACGCGGACCATGGGCGTCGCGCAGGCTCTGCCCCTTTTCGATCTGCTCCGGTGGTGTGCGGGCCTGTTTTTTACCATGCTGCCCGGCGCGGCTGTGATGTGGGCCGTGACCATTGCGGTGGAAAAGCCGCTGCTGGCGGCCGGGCTCAACCTGCTGCTCGTCATCCCCGGCGTTCTGGTGGCCGGCACGCCGCTTTGGCTCGTGTATCCCTACTGTTACAGTGGGTATCTCGTGTCCTGCTCGCTGCACGAGTTCACGGCGGGCGGAGCAGGGGCCGGGTTTGCTTTGCTGCCGTTTCTGCCCTGCGCGGCGGCGGTCTTTGGTCTGGCGCTTGCGCTCGCCATTGCACGGTTCGGCGAAAAGGAGAGAAGATAACGCGGGCGGGAAAGCCGTGGAGCGTGCGCCGGAGCAATAAGAGATGAAAAGGGGCTGCCGTAAAAATTTCATTTGGCAGCAGCCGGGCCCGGAAGGAGGTTTTCCTTCCGGGCCCGACTGCTTTTAATTAAGGTCTACCGGCTCGCCCCTGACAAGCGCGCAGTCCCGCAGGGCCTTTTCGGTCAGCTCGCGGGTGGGTCGTCGTGGTTTTGGCGGTTGGGCTGGGCGTGACGGACATAGTAAATGTGGGTCATGGCAGTTCCTTTCCGGTGTTGAGGCAGAGCGCCCGCTCAGCGGATCACAAGGCTCTGGCCGTATTCGCACACCTGCCGCGCCTCGCCGCCGGAGAAATACCAGCCCTCGCCGTACAGGGTCTCGTAGCCGTCCACGCCGAGGATGTAGGAGCCGTCCGGCAGGGCGTAGAACGGACGGCGGCGGCTGTCGGCCAGCGCGATATCCATCAGGCTCTGGCCGTCCACCGAGAGGTGGCGCGACCGCTGGAAGTGGGGCCAGACGCTGGTCTCGGTGAGGCCCAGGCCGGAGATCCAACGGGCGTAGTGGGGGTCGGCGGCTTCGCCCGGCTCTTCCGGCTGGGCGTACACGATGCGGGCGGCGTTCATCGTGCCGGCGCTGACGCCCAGCACGATGCCGTCGAACGGGTGGAGCAGGGCGGGCAGGCCGAGCTGGTCGAAAAAGCGGTTCTGGGTGGGTACATGGCCGCCGCACAGCATGATAAAGCCGCTGGAGGCCACCAGCGCGGCGATCTCATCCTGGTTGCGCCGGTCGCACAGCGTCATCCCGGCAAAGCGCAGGCCCGCCTGCCGGAAGCTGGCGGCAAAGGCCTCCAGCATCTGGTCGTTGCCGGCGTAGCTTTCCGGGCCGGCGGCCAGCAGCAGGCAGCGGGGCGGCTTGAGAGGCCAGGCGGCGTGCAGGTTCTCCAAGAAGTGGTTGCGGGGATCCAGCGCCGGGATCTCCGGGCCGGGGTCAAAGGGGCAGCCGCTGGGGCTGCTGGTCAAAAACAATGTCATAGAAAGATCCTCCTCCCTGCGCGCTGTATGGCGCAGGCCGTCCAAGCGGCTGGCGCGGCAGGCGGGTGTGCGCACCGGAACGCGGGCGCAGCCTGCACGGCGATGCCTCGCAAGGGCAGCGGCTCTATTGTAGCACACGCCGGCGGATGGCGTAATGGAAAAGACACACAAAAACAAAGCGCACTCTTTTGTGTTTTGCACAAAAAAGCGCGCGAGGATCGCCAAAAGCGGGGAATCTCTGACCCGGCCGTGCATACAGCCGCCGGGATGTATGCACGGGCACCGGCTGCGATTCCTCTTGAGGGAAGCTCTGAATAAATCTGGTATGCAGATTGCCGGGCGAGCCGTGCCGA
>CAZYAX010000100.1:0-5940 GCA_964646195.1 uncultured Faecalibacterium sp.
CTCGTCGGCCACCAGCGCCTCATGGGCGCCGGTCTGGACGATCTGCCCGTGGTCGAACACCAGGATCTCGTCGCAGAACCGGCAGGACGACAGCCGGTGGCTGATGTACAGCGCGGTGCGGTCGCCGGAGATCTGGTTGAACTGCGCATAGATCTCCGCCTCGGCGATGGGGTCCAGCGCCGCAGTGGGCTCGTCCAGGATGATAAAGGGCGCGTCCTTGTACAGCGCGCGGGCGATGGCCACCTTTTGCGCTTCGCCGCAGGAGAGCTCCACCCCCTCGTCTCCGTATTCGTGATAGAGCTGGGTGTCCAGGCCGTCGGGCAGCGAGGCCAGACGCGGCCCAAAGCCCGCGTCCTCCAGCGCCCGGCGCGCCCGCGCCGTATCGTACTGCTGTGCGCCCGCCACGTTTGCGCCCAGCGGCTGGGACAAAAGCTGGAAGTCCTGGAACACCACCGAAAAAAGAGCCAGATATTCGTTGTAGCGGTACTTGCGGATGTCGATGTTGTTGAGCAAAATTTCCCCTTCCGTGGGGTCGTACAGGCGGCACAGCAGCTTGATGAAGGTGGTTTTGCCGGAACCGTTTTCGCCCACCATCGCCAGGCGGGTGCCCACCTTGAACTTCACGCTCACATGCCGCAGCGACCAGCCGGACGCGCCCGGATACTTGAACGATACGTCTCGAAACTCGATGTCGTATTTGCGATCCGAGCGCTTTTCTGTGGTCAGGCTGCCCTGGTACATGTGGTTGGGCAGGTCCAAAAACGTAAAGGTCCGCGCGAGAAAGGGCGCGTTGCTGCGTATGCGCCCCGCATACTCGAACAGCCCGGTGACGTTTTTGGCCAGCGCCGTCACTGCACCCACATACTGCGCGATGGCCCCTACGCCAAACGCTCCGGCCCACGCCTTGAGGCAGACATACCCATACGCAACGCCGGTAAACACGGCGGAAATGCCCTCGCCCAGGCCGCTGTATAGCCCGATGGGGCCAGCGCTCATTTTGCCGTAAACGCCTTTCGGCCCCCAATACTTTTTGCTCTCCATCTCCGAATAATACACGATCAGCCGCTGCTGGTTGTACATGCGCACGTCCGCCGCATGTTCTCCCTCGCGCACCAGGCAGCTGACCATGCTGCCGATGCGGTTGGCCAGCGTCATGGCCTTGGACATACGGGCCTCATACGAGGTGGACTGGCCCTTGCACCAGCCCGAAAAGGCGCTCACTGCCAGCATCACGGCTACCAGCGCCGGCAGGCACAGCGGGCTGTTGAGCGCGGTGAGACGGCCCGCCGAAGCGGGCACCGGCTGCGTGAACAGGCTGGCCGACAGGATCGCCGCGCTGGCAATGCCTGTCACCGCCTCCACCAGCAGGTTAAAGTGCTCGGATACGCGGCTCAGCCCCCAGCCGCTCAAGTTTTCGTCCTGCTCGATCTGGCTGAGCAGCGCGTGGGTGGAGGCTTTGTCCGCCTCGGCAAAGTCCATGCCGAACTGCTTGTCCACAAACAGGCGTTCCTGCGCGTAATAGGATGCCTTGAGCTTGGCCTCCTTCCAGCGCAGCAGGGCAGCATTGGCCAGTGCCAGCGCCCCGCCGCACCCCACGGCCCCGGCCACCCAGCGCCACAGCACGGCGGCGCGGCGCAGCCCGGCCAGCTCGGCGAGGATGCGCGCCGAGAAGTAGACGGTGACGTAGGGCGTCACCGCCGCCGCAATGGCGTACAGCGTGATGGAGGGGAACAGCTGCGGGCACACCCGGCTGATTTCCCGCACCGCACGGAAGTTGAGGCGCGCAGCCTCCCGCAGCGAAATGGTTTCGGTGTTCTTTTCCATTAAAAATCCCTTCCTTCCCGGTAGTAGCGGCTCTGCACCTCGAACAGTTCGGCATACTTACCGCCCAGGGCCAGCAGCTGCCTGTGGGTGCCCTCCTCGGCCACGCCGCCGTCCGCCACAAACAGGATGCGGTCGCAAAAGCGGGTGGAGGCCAACCGGTGGGAGATGAACAGCGCGGTCTTGCCCGCGGTCATCTCGTTGTACTTTTGGTAGATGTCGTTCTCGGCCAGCGGGTCCAGCGCGGCGGTGGGCTCGTCCAGCAAGAGGATGGGCCCGTTTTTGTACAGTGCCCGCGCCAGCATCAGGCGCTGGGTCTCGCCGCCGGAGAACAGCACGCCGTCCTCATACAGGTCCTTGCCCACCGGGGTATCCAGCCCCTTGGGCAGGGAGTCCATTTTTTCGGTCAGGCCCGCCTTTTGCAGGCAGTCGCGCACGCGGGGCAGGTCGATGCCCTCGCTGCACTGGGCCACGTTTTCGGCCACCGACCCGCCAAGGACCGAAAAGTTCTGGAACAGCGCGGAGAACAGGCCGTAGTATGCCCGGCGGTCAAATTCCCGAATGTCCTGCCCGTTGAGCAGCACCCGGCCCCCGGTGGGGTCAAACAGGCCGCTCAGCAGCTTGACCAGCGTGGTCTTGCCCGCGCCGTTCAGGCCCACGATGGCCAGCTTTTCGCCGGGGCGAACCGTCAGGCACAGATCGTGGATGGTGTCCTGCTGTGCGCCGGGGTAGCGGAAGGAGACGTGGTCCAGCCGCAGCTCGTAGCCGTCCGCCTGCGGGATGGGTGCGCCGCCCTCAAAGCGGAAGGGCTCCTCCAGCTCCAGGTACTCCCGGACGTCGCACAGGCCCTGGCTCTGCTGGTGCAGCCTGGCGGCGTCGTTGAGGATGCCGGTGATCCACGCCGAAAAGCCGCTGGCCGCTGTGAAGTAGAGCAAAAATTCCGATGCGGGCATCCCGCCCTCCAGCGCCAGCGTGATCAGGTAAAAGTATGCGATGCCGTTGCGGGCCACGTCCAGCAGCAGGCTTATCGCATCGCCCAAAAGCTCCATGTGCCCGGCGCGGTCCAAAAAATCCTCGTAGAGCCGCACCATGCCGGTGTACAGCCCGATAAGCCACTCCTGCAGGCCAAAGATGCGGACGTCCTTGGCCAGCGTGATGGACTCGGCCTTTTGACTGATATAGTAGCTCTTGTTCCGGTATTCCGCACCCTCCTCCTTGTGGCGGAAGCGCCAGTCCCCCATGCGCCGGGTGACAAAAAAGCCCGCCAGCGAGGTGGCCACCGCTACAAAGGCCAGCAGCGGCTCCAGGCCGGACAGCAGCGTCAGGTAGATGCCAAAGCCCAGCACGTTTTTGAGCAGGGAGGAGAGCGTCACCCATATGTATTCGCTGGGGCGGGTGTAGTTGCCCGCGCCGGGGCTGCCGCGCGTGCGCATCTGGATCACCTGCGGGTCCAGCGTGTGGGGGAAAGCCGTGGTCGCGCTCTTATAAAGATACCGGGTAAAGATCGTCTGCGATACCGTGAGGCGGCCAAAATGCCAGTTTTCCTGCACATAGGTGCGCAGGGCGGTCATGCCGAACAGCAGCAGTGTAAACGCTGCGATGGTGCGCGCCAGCGCCGGCAGCGGCGCGGCCTGCTCCACCTGCGCCAGCACCTGCGGCACGATAAACAGCTGCAGCAGGCTCAGCCCCACGTCCAGCAGGGCCGCCGCCGTGCTGGTGAGCAGCACTACCTTGCAGCTGCGCCACGCCCAGGATATCATCCACCCCACGTTTTGCGGGGTGCTGTATCGGGGTTTGACGGCAGGTTTTTTAGTCGGATTATTTTCCATTTTGTGTCACCTCATTTCGTCCGTTATTGTAACACAAAAAGCCCGCCGTGACACATTTTGGGGACGAATTGCAGAAATCAGGGGACGAATTGCACCTTGGGGACAATTTTCGCCTTTTTTCGCCCTGTTCTGCAAAAAGCGGCCGCCGCGCCTCTGGTTGGAATTTACCATTCCTCCCCTGGAAAAGCCCCGCCAAAAGCCGCGGGCCGGGCCGCCCTCCTTTGCGGGGGCTGCGGCCTTCCTTTTGGGGAAAACGCCCCGGGGGAAAACAGCCCCAGGGAAAAGCACCCCTCCCTTTGGGGAACCTCTCCAAAGGAAAGCCCGCATTTTTGTGCGGTTTGTGGATTTTTGGCCGGCCGGTTGATTTTTGAACGCCATCTGTGCTACACTGCAAAAAATTGAAGGGAAGCCGTTTGGGAGCGCAAGGGAACCGGGGAGCAGCTGCCGCCCTGTTCCTTTGCGCTTTTGTTTTATGGCCCGCAAACGTTTTTACAGGAGGAATGAGCAATGGCAAAATACATCATGGCACTGGACTCCGGCACTACCTCCAACCGGTGCATCCTCTTTAATGAAAAAGGGGAGATTTGCAGCATGGCGCAAAAGGAGTTCACTCAGTTTTTCCCCCGGCCGGGCTGGGTGGAGCACGACGCCAACGAGATCTGGACCACCCAGCTGGGCGTCGCGCTCTCGGCGATGAACCAGTTGGGGGCCACGGCGGAAGACATCGCGGCCATCGGCATCGCCAACCAGCGGGAGACCACCATCGTGTGGGATCGCAACACCGGCGACCCGGTGTACCACGCCATCGTTTGGCAGTGCCGGCGCACCAGCGAATACGCCGACAGCCTCAAGGCTAAGGGCCTCACCGAGAGCTTCCGCGCCAAGACGGGCCTCGTGATCGACGCCTATTTCTCCGCCACCAAGCTCAAGTGGATCTTGGATAACGTGGACGGTGCGCGGGAGAAGGCCGAGGCCGGCGACCTTTTGTTCGGCACGGTGGAGACCTGGCTGATCTGGAAGCTGACCTGCGGCCGCATCCACATGACCGATTACTCCAACGCCTCCCGCACGATGCTGTTCAACATCAACACGCTGGACTGGGACGATGACATCCTGCGCGAGCTGGACATTCCGCGCTGTATGCTGCCCCGGCCCATGCCCTCCAGCTGCATCTATGAGGACGTGGACCCGATGTACTTCGGCGGGCCGATCAAGATCGCGGGCGCGGCGGGCGACCAGCAGGCCGCGCTGTTCGGGCAGACCTGCTTTGAGGCCGGCGAGGCCAAAAACACCTATGGCACCGGCTGCTTTCTGCTGATGAACACGGGCGAAAAGCCGGTGTTCAGCCAAAACGGCCTGGTCACCACCATCGCCTGGGGGCTGAACGGCAAGGTGAACTACGCGCTGGAGGGCTCCATCTTTGTGGCGGGCGCGGCCATCCAGTGGCTGCGCGACGAGCTGAAAATGGTGGAGGAATCCCGCGATTCGGAGTATGCCGCCAGCAAGGTGAAGGACACCGGCGGCTGCTATGTGGTGCCCGCCTTCACCGGCCTGGGCGCGCCCCACTGGGATCAATACGCGCGCGGCACCATCGTGGGCCTCACCCGCGGCTGCAACAAAAACCACATCATCCGCGCCACGCTGGACAGCATCTGCTACCAGGTGAACGACGTGCTCAAGGCCATGGAGGCCGACAGCGGCATCCGCCTGGCCGCCCTCAAGGTGGACGGCGGCGCCTCGGCCAACAACTACCTTATGCAGACCCAGGCCGACCTGAGCAACGCCCCGGTGCTGCGCCCCCGCTGCGTGGAGACCACCGCCATGGGCGCGGCCTATCTGGCCGGGCTGGCCGTGGGCTACTGGAACAGCCGGGAGGACGTGCTGCACAACTGGTCGGTGGACCGCGTGTTTGCGCCCAACCTCGCGCCGGAACAGCGCGAAAAGCGCATCCGCGGCTGGAACAAGGCCGTGCGGTGCGCGTACAACTGGGCGAAGGAGGACTGACCCGAAGCTCAACGAAAGCCCCCAATAAGCCATAAAAACAAATGCGCCAGCTTTCACACTGACGCATTGTTTTTTATTTGCTATGGATACATATGGATAAGCGCTCAAAATACCTTGTTGGCCGCGTAGAGGATGTTGCCCTCCTTCTTTTTAAACCTGATCAGGCAGGCAAGGAAAGCGCCCACAGTGATCCAGCTGGAAGCGACTACGCCGGGGAGGAAGAAGGGGCGCAGCCCATCGTGTGCATCTGCCCGATGCCCCGTTTGATGCGCTCGTTGTGCTCCGG
>CAZYAX010000101.1:0-5886 GCA_964646195.1 uncultured Faecalibacterium sp.
ATCGGCACGGCTCGCTCGGCAATCTGCATACCAGATTTATTCAGAGCTTCCCTACTACTCTATAGCACAAGGAGAACCACATATGATATGGAAGAAAAAAGGGCAGACGTCCCCGCAGGAGCAGCAAAACCCCGGCGGCGAAGAAACAAAGACAGGCAGGCTGCACCAGCTGGTTGCCGGACGCAAAAAATGGGTACTGGTTGCGGTAGCAGGCATCCTGGTGGTGGGTTTTGCGGCCAGCCGTATGCTGGGGCGCAGCCAAAGCGTGAGCACAAGGATTGATTACACCGAGCAGGAGGTCAGCGTGGGTACGATCTCCAAGTCTCTCACCGGCAGCGGAACGCTCCAGCCGGCTAACTCCTATACGGTGACGACGCTGATCGAGGGCGAGGTGCTCTTTGCCGGGTTTGAGGAAGGCGACATTGTGGAGAAGGGCACGATGCTGTATCAGGTGGACAGCTCAGATGCCGCGACGAATATTGAAAGAAGCGAAATCTCCCAGGCACAGGCCCAGCGCAGCTACGAAAGCGCTGTGGACCAACAGTACATCCGCGCAGATACAGGCGGGACGGTGGCCTCCCTTTTGGTCTCGACCGGGGACATTGTAGCAAAGGGGCAGGAGGTGGCTGTGATTCAGGACCGCTCTGCAATGGTGCTCAAGGTGCCCTTTTCCGCGCAGGATGCGGCAGGCTTTTGGGTAGGGCAGAGTGCGGATATCATCCTGGACGGCACCTTTGAAACGCTGAGCGGTACGGTCACTGCCATTTCCGGCGACAGCGTGTTGGGCGAGGGCAACATCCTCACCCGGAATGTGACGGTGGAGGTGGCAGATCCCGGCGTACTGAACAGCGCACAGGCGGCAAGTGCGTCCATCGACGGCATCAACAGCACCGGCAGCGCAATGCTGAGCTATAAAACAGAACATACCATTACCGCTTCTGCCGCAGGTACCGTAGCAGCGGTGCATGTGCAGGAGGGCAGCCGCGTCGGCGTGGACAGCCTGCTGGTCACGCTGAGCAGCAAGGATCTGGACGAGCAACTGCAAAACGCATCGGAAAACCTGCGCACGGCGGAGCTCTCGGTGGAGAACGCGCAGAAGCAGCTGGAGGATTACACCATTTCATCGCCCATCAACGGAACGATTGTAGAAAAGATTTATAAGGAAGGCGACACGGTGGAGTCGGGCAAGAGCCTGTGTACCATCTACGATCTGAGTTATCTGGAAATGTCCATCAATGTGGACGAACTGGATATCAGCTCGGTGGAAGTAGGCCAGACAGTGGAGATCACAACGGACGCCGTGGAGGGCAGGAGTTATTCCGGCGTGGTGACGCGCGTATCGGTGGCGGGTACCACCTCCGGCGGTACGACCTACTACCCGGTCACGGTGCGCATCGACGAGACGGACGGCTTGCTGCCCGGGATGAACGTAGACGCCGAGATCGTAGTTGCACAGGCGCAGAACGTGCTCTGCATCCCCAACGCGGCTGTACAGCGCGGCGGGCTGGTGCTTGTAACGAAGGATTCGCCCAGCGCGGCCAACGCGACGGAGTCAGGCGCCGCACCGGACGGCTATGTATATGTGCAGGTCGTCACCGGCATCAGCGACGACAGCTTTGTAGAAATCGTCAGCGGACTGGAGGCAGGCGACACGGTGGCCTATGTCGCCCAGCGTACAGGTGGCAGCGAGATGCAGGCGAATATGCAGTTTGAGATGGGCGCCGGAATGTCTGGCGGACAGCCTGGTGGACAGCCTGGCGGAGGGATGCCCGGCGGGGGAGGTGGCTTTCGATAAATGGGCGCATTGATCGAATTCCGGGAGGTATGCAAATATTATCCGATGGGCGATACCACCGTGCGTGCGGCCGACCATATCTCCATGCAGATCAACAAGGGTGAGTTTGTGGCAATTGTGGGGCAATCCGGTTCCGGAAAGTCCACCTGTATGAACATCATCGGCTGCCTGGATGTGCCTTCGGCGGGCCAATACCTGCTGGATGGACGGAACGTGGGCAGCATGAACCGAAACGAACTGGCCGAGGTCCGCAACCGGCTGCTTGGATTTATCTTTCAGCAGTACAACCTGCTGCCCAAGCTGAATGTGCTGGAAAATGTGGAAATGCCTCTGGCCTATGCGGGCGTGCCCCGGGCCGAGCGGCATACCCGCGCCCGCGCTGCGCTGGAGCAGGTGGGCTTGGGGGACAAGATCAAGCATAAACCGAGCCAGCTTTCGGGCGGGCAGCAGCAGCGCGTTTCGATCGCGCGGGCGCTGGTGGGCCGCCCGGCGGTGATCCTGGCCGACGAACCCACCGGCGCGCTGGATTCCCGCACGGGCCGGGAGGTGCTGGCCCTTTTGCAGCAGCTGCACCGGCAGGGCAACACGGTGGTGCTGATCACCCACGACAATTCCATCGCCGTGCAGGCGCAGCGCATCATCCGTCTTGAGGACGGGCGTGTGGTGTATGACGGCGACGCCCATGCGCCCGAAGCGGTGGTGCGCCAGACAAGGGAGGGAGGTGAAGCGCCAGTATGAGCCTGGACGAGACCTTTCTGCTGGCGCTCCGGAATATCTGGGGCAGCAAAATGCGCACGCTGCTCACGATGCTGGGGATTATTATCGGCGTGACGGCGGTCATTGTGATCGTGGGCCTGGGCAACGGAATGGCGGGCTATGTGGAGGAAAGCTTCTCCTCCTTTGGTACCAACACGCTCACAGTTTCCATCGTAGGCCGCGGCACGGCGCGGAGCGTGTCGGAAGAAGAAATGTATGCCCTGGTGGAGGAAAACCCAAGCGATCTGGAGGCGGTTTCTCCCATCGTATCGATGCAGGGCATCGTTAAGGTGGGTACCGATACCTATACGAGTACCACGGTCACCGGTGTCAGCGAGGAATATCTTTCGATGAAAGGCTACGAGATCGCGCAGGGGCGCGGCCTGCAATATCTGGATATGCTGGACCGGAAAAAGGTCTGCGTGGTGGGAGAATATCTGTCCAGTACGGCTTACGGAGGCAATCCCATCGGGCAAACGATCAAGGTGGGCGCCAATAAATATACCATCGTCGGCGTGATGGCCCAGCAGGCGGATGAGGCGGAGGAGGGCGGCACAGACGACTGCGTCTATCTGCCTTACACCACCGCCGCGCGGCTTTCCTTTACCGGGCAGATCCGCAGCTATACCATCACCGTAACGGATGAAGAGCGCATCGCACAGGCACAGACCCTGGTGGAGGAAGCGCTGTATCAGATCTTTCAGGATGAGGACGCCTATTCGGTGATCACAATGGCCGAAATGGTAAGCGCCATGACCCAGATGATCAACGTGGTCATTACAATATTAACGGTGATCGCGGGTATTTCGCTGGTGGTGGGCGGCATCGGCATCATGAACATTATGCTGGTGTCGGTGACGGAACGCACGCGGGAGATCGGCATTCGCAAGGCGCTGGGCGCCAAGGAACGAACCATCCTGGCGCAGTTTGTGCTGGAAGCGGCCGCCACCTCGGCGCTGGGCGGGATAATAGGCATTTTGCTGGGCGTCCTGCTTTGCACGGTGGCAACTTCGGTGATCGCGGCTGCGCTGGACGTGGCCATTACGGTCAGGCCTTCCGCTGGTGCAGTCGTGCTGGCGTTTGGCATATCGGCCGGTATCGGCGTGCTGTTCGGCTATCTGCCGGCGCGCAAGGCGGCGCGGCTCAACCCCATCGAAGCATTACGCTATGATTGATTTAGGAGAAAAGGCTATGAAAAGACGGATCCTCGCGGGGCTTTTGACCCTGTGTATCTTCTGCGTGCTGCTGGCCGCACCGGCTTCAGCGGCCGGAAGCAGCGCCGTGGTGCAAACGGCGCAGGCGCTTGGTATCGTGCAGACGGACGACAGCGGCATCGACTGGAATGCCGTGGTAACGCGGGCGCAGTTTGCCGAAATGCTGGCTGCGTTCAGTGAGAGCAGCGCAGGCACCTCCAGCGGCTCCCTGTTTACGGATGTGGCGGCCAGCCATTGGGCGGCTGGTTCCATCCGCACCGTGGTGCGGGAGGGCTGGATGGGCGGCTATACCGACGGCACCTTCCGTCCCGAGACGGCCATCACGCTGGAGGAGGCCTGCGCCGCAGCACTGCGGATGCTGGGCTACGATGCATCCCAGCTCATAGGGGCGTTCCCGGACGCACAGCTCAAGAAGGCGGAGGAGCTGGGCCTGCGCAGCGGCATCAGCCGCAGCCAGGGTCAGGCCATGACCCGTATGGACTGCGTGCAGCTGCTCTACAACCTGCTCACGGCCAAAAACAGCAGCGGCCAGATCTATGCGGAAACGCTTGGCTATACGGTGACCGAAGGCGAGGTGGACTACGCTGCCGCGCTGGCAGCGGATCTGAGCGGGCCGTATGTGGCGGGCAGCAATACCGCGCTGCCATTTACGCCGCGCACGGTCTATCGCAACGGCAAGCTGTCCGCCTCGGCGGAGCTGTCCGCTTATGATGTCTATTATTACAACGCTGCCCAGCGCACCGTGTGGATCTACACAAAGCGCGTAGCGGGCAAGATCACGGCGCTGTCGCCCAATTCCAAGGAGCCGACATCGGTGACGGTCGCGGGCAACACCTACGAGATTGGCAGCGCGGCGGCCCGGTATCAGCTTTCGGTGCTGTCGGGCGGCGGCGTGGGCAGCGTGGTGACCCTGCTGCTGGGTATGGACGGTAAGGTGGCCAGCGTCGTGACCGGCGCGGAGGTGGACGCCACCTACTACGGCGTGGTGCAGGCGGCGGACCGCAGCCTGACCACCGAGGATGGCGCGGACGTGCTGCAAAGCATCGAGGTATTCTGTACCGACGGCATCACGCGCACCTTTGATGTGGATAAGGCGCTGACCTACCCGGAGGGCTGGCTGGTGCAGGTGGAGGTGACCGAAGCAGGCGCGTCGGTGCAGATGCTGAGCAACACGTTTGTAAACAGTGCGATGTACGGCGCGGTAGACAGCGCGGCCACCAAGCTGGGGGACTATGCCTTCTCAGACAACGTGAGGATCATCGATACCATCAGCGAGGGCAGCGCTGCAGTGGTGGACCGGACCCGGCTGGCCGGCTACACCCTTGCGCTCAGCGATGTGCGCTTTTATACGCTGGACGAACAGGGGCGCATTGAGGATCTGATCCTCAACAATGTGACCGGCGACGTGTACACCTACGGCTATTTGGTCTCCGTAGCCGAATCAACAACGGCCGGCGGCAGTACCGAATTCAGCGCGAGCAACCTGATCGCGGACACGGTGGACAGCCTGCTGCATGGCACCATTGTGAGCGACCTTTGGAGCAGTGTGACAGGCGGTGTGAGCAAGGCGGTTAGCAGCGTGCTGGCGTCCATTGGCGAGCAGACCGGCGGCACGGCGGGCAGCCTGCTGCAGGCCATTGCCGACGGTGCAAAATATACCTACCTTGTGGAGGGGAAAGAGGTCTCTTCGGACACGGACATTTTGTATCCGGTGATCGCCGGCGGCATCGCGGTGCGCTATGCAAGCGACGGCTCGGTAGAAGGGATGCTCCAGACCACGCCGGTGGTATTGGACGCCGTAGGAGCCAATACGGTGTATGCGGGCGATGCGGCCTATACGCTGGCAGACGGTGTACAGGTGTATCTCTATAAGTACGGCGAATATTACCCGGTGAGCATCACGGATTTGAACGCAGAGGACTATATCCTGACCGGCTGGTACGACAGCTTTGGCTGCTGCGCCGGCGGGCAGATCCGCATCATCGTGGCGCTGAAAAAATAAGCCGGACGGACGGGAATTGCCCAAAGCCTTTTAAACCGGGCCAAAACAGCCCTTTCAAAAAAATACGGTACAAAAACCGGCCCGCAGAGGAAGCAAAACAGCTTCTTTTGCGGGCCGGT
>CAZYAX010000102.1:0-5874 GCA_964646195.1 uncultured Faecalibacterium sp.
CGAAAAGGTCTATACTCTAAGAATAGCGATTGGCGGCAAAGCCATGCCCCTGCGGCGGGCTTTTGGCCGACATGTCGGATCTGTAAACAAAGTGGAGGAACAAGCATCGTGGGCACCAGCCAAAAGCAGAGCAAAAAGGACCGGATCATGGAGCAGGTGGCGACCTGGATCGTCCAGTTCCGTGTGATCATCTTTCTGGCTTTTATCGCCGCGGCGATCTACTGCGCCATGTCCATCAGCAAGGTGAACATCAGCAGCAACGTGGCGGACTATCTGCCGCCGGAGACCGAGACCTATAAGGGTCTGGTGGTCATGGCGGACGAATTTAAGACCTATGCGTCCACCAACATCATGGTGGCAAACGTCTCCTATGCCCACGCACAGGAGCTGGCCGCCCAGATCGCCCAAATCGAGCATGTGGTGGGCGTGACCTTTAACGATTCCAGCGGGCACTACAACAATTCCTCGGCGCTGTTCGGGATCTCCTTCGATGGCGAGACTGCGGACGAGACCACCGAGACCGCCTACAAAGAGATCATGGCGCTGCTGGAACCCTACGATACCTATACCTATACCTCCATTTGCTACAACTACATCGGGGAGCTCTCCAAGGAGATGGTCAGCGTGGTGGCCATCGTGGGCGTGGTCATCGTGCTGGTGCTGCTGATCACCTCCCGCAGCTACTTTGAAGTGGTGATCTTCTTTATCGTGTTCGCCTTCGCGGCGCTGCTCAATATGGGCACCAACTACTGGCTGGGCACCATCTCAGCGCTCACCAACGCGGTGGCCGTGGTGCTGCAATTGGCGCTGGCTATCGATTACGCCATCATCCTCAGCCACCGCTACCAGGACGAGCTGGAGGGCGGCCTGCCCGAGCGGGAGGCCATGATCCGCGCGCTGTCCCACGCGATCGTAGAAATCTCCTCCTCCAGCCTCACCACGATCTCGGGCCTGGTGGCGCTGACCTTGATGAAGTTCCGCCTGGGATACGATATGGGTGTGGTGCTCTCCAAAGGCATTTTGTGCAGTATGCTCACGGTATTTTTGCTCATGCCCTGCCTGCTGCTGATGTTCCGCGCGCCGCTGCGCAAGACCCGCCACCGCAATCTGGTGCCGGATATCCGCGCGTGGGGACGCTTTTTGATGAACTCCCGGTTTGCGTTTGTGGCGCTGTTCCTGGTGCTGCTGCTGCCGGGGCTGTATTTCTACCAGACCACAGCCTATGCCTTCCACGAGTCGTCGGTGGACGACCTCACCTACAACGAGCGGCGCGTGAGCATGCGCAAGATCTCTGAGACTTTCGGCAACGAGACCACCATCGCGATTCTGGTGCCGGAGGGCGATTTCAACAAGGAAAAGGCCCTGCTGATGGAGGTGTCCGCCATGGAGGAGGTGACCTCCGTGTCCAGCCTCGCTACCTTTGAGGTGGGCGATGGGTATTACCTCACCGACGAGTTCACCCCGCAGATGGTGGCGGATCTCACCGGCATCGGCAGCGAGCAGGCGACGCTGGCCTTTATGGCCTATGGCGCGGAAAACGGGGAGTACCAGGCCATCTTCGGCGACGCGGCCGACTACAAGGTGCCGCTGGTCAACCTGGTGCTGTACCTGTTTGAGAAGATCGACCAGGGTGTGATCAACCTGAACTCCAGTATGCAGGCCTCGCTGGATGCGGTGCGCGGCACGCTGGAGCGCGGCATCGACCAGTCCCGCGGGGAAAATTGGGATCGCCTTGTGCTCACGGCCTCGGTGCCCGTGGAGGGCGAGGAGAGCTACGCGCTGGTGGATGAGATCCACGACCTGGCCGAAAAATACTACGGCGCGGGCAAGATCCTCGTGATCGGCGACATTACCAGCGCCCGCGATCTGGAGGCAACCTTCAGCAGCGACTCCACCAAGATCAACCTCCTCACCACCCTGTTTGTGTTCATCATTTTGCTGTTCACCTTCCGCACGGTGGTGGGCTCGCTGGTGCTGGTAGGTGTGATCCAGAGCTCGGTCTGGTTCAACTTTGCACTGCTCAACCTCTCCGGCATGACCTCCTTCTTCGTCACCAACACTATCGTCTCGGCATTGCAGATGGGCGCGACCATCGACTACGCCATCGTGCTGATGAGCCGGTACCAGTCGCTCAAGGCCTCCATGCCCAAAAAGGAGGCCATGACCGGCGCGGTGAGCGCGGCGTTTACCACGGTGCTCACCTCCGGCACGATTTTGGTGGCGGCCGGCTTTATGATCGCCATGCGGGTCAAGGACGTGTATGTGGCGCACATCGGCCTGGCCATCGGGCGCGGCTCGCTGATCTCCATCTTTTTGGTGATGACCGTGCTGCCGCAGCTGCTCGTGCTGCTGGATCGATTCATTGAGAAAACCAGCTTCACGATCCACATCAAATGGATCGATAAAGGGGACTGACCGCCATGCCCACAACGCTTTTGATCCACTGGAAAAGGAAAGGTTATACAACCATGTGCCGTTTCGCAAAACGTCTCACCGCGCTGGTGCTCAGTGCGCTGCTTCTCTTTGCCGCCGTCCCGGCCGGCGCGCTGCGTGCGCTGGCCATCGAGGGCGATACCGTATACATCGGCTCCGTGTCGGATCTGGAATATCTGGCCGAAAAGTGCGTGCAGGACGTGTGGTCGCAGGGAGTCACGGTGCGCCTGACCACCGATCTGGACCTCACCGGCAGCGATTTTGCCTGCATCCCGCTGTTCCGTGGCAGCTTTGACGGCCAGGGGCACACCATTTCGGGCTTTTCCGTCACGGGCAGCGGCTCGCGGCAGGGCCTGTTCCGGCAGGTTTTGGCTGACGGCGTGGTGGAAAACCTCTGCCTCACCGGCATCATTCTGCCCGACGGCACCCGGCAGGATGTGGGCGGTATTGCCGGCATCAACTACGGCACCATCCGCCATTGCAGCTTTTCGGGCACCGTGGGCGGCACCCGCGCCGTGGGCGGCATCGCCGGCCTGAACCAGACTGCGGGTCAGATCCTGGACTGCTTCGTGGAGGGCAAAATCAGCGGCGAGCACCGCACCGGCGGCATTGCGGGCGAAAACCTGGGCCTTGTGTCCGGCTGTGAGAACAGCGCCAGCATCAACACCACCTACCAGAGCAGCATCCAGACGCAGGAGATCGACGCCTCGCTGGAGGCCGACGAGCTGCTTTCGCTCACCGACGCGGGCGGCATCGTAGGCTACAGCTCCGGCATCATCGAAAACTGCACCAACAGCGGCGCCGTGGGCTACAACCATGTGGGCTATAACGTGGGCGGCATTGTGGGCCGCCAGTCCGGCCGGGTGGAAAACTGCGTCAACACCGGCACCGTGCTGGGCCGCAAGGATGTGGGCGGCATCCTGGGCCAGATGGACCCGGACACCGGCTGGAACTTTTCCACCACCAATCTGGGCGCGTTGCAGGAGGATCTGGACGGGCTGCAGGAGGCGCTGAGCGCGCTGATCGACGGCGTGGGCGAGGCAGGCGGCACGGTGGGCAATGCGCTGGACGGCATCAAACGCGCCGGCAGTGCGGCCCAGAGCGTGCTGAACGATATGGAAAGCTGGGCCGACGCCAACCTTTCGGCCCTGAACGACCTGAGCAACCGCGTGACCATGACGCTCCAGCAGATGGGGCCCATCCTGCGGGAGCTGGCCGGCATTTCACAGGGACTCTCCGCCGCGACCAACGGCATCTCGGACGTGCTGGCCGATGAACAGGCGCTGGAGGCCCTCACGCCGGAGCAGCGCCAGGCGCTGGAGGAGGCCGTGGCCACGCTGAACAGTACCGTGCCTGCGGTGGATCAGGCGGCGGCGGAGCTGGGCGAGAGTATGCAGGATATGGAGGATACCAACTGCCTTTCCTCGGTCGTCTCGGCGGTGAAGGAGATGCTCTCCATCCCCGGGCAGCTCTCGGCCATTTCCACGGCGCTGGAGAGCATCATCTCGGTGGTGCGCAGCCTGCTTTCGATGACGGGCATCGGCTCGCTGGCGCAGCTGGCGGAGGTGGCCACCCAGATCTCGGACGCGCTCACCTCGCTGCGCGGCGCGGCGGAGATGCTGGCCAAGCTGGCCGACGACCTGGGCAATGAGCCGGCCCTCCAGTTTGCGCTGCTGGAGAGCGAGAGCGATGCCAAGGATCGGCTGTTCGATGCGCTCAACGACGTGAGCACCTCCATCAGCGTGCTGGAAAGCCAGATGGGGGACAGCACTCAGAATCTGAAGGATATTACCGACAGATTCTTTGCGCTGCTGAACACTGCCCTTGGTATGATAAACAGCTCCGACAGCGACCCGGTGATTTACACCGAGGACGTCTCGGCGCTGGAGGATGAGAACCGCACCAGCGGTATCGTGCGCGGCTGCACCAACTACGGCGCGGTCACCGCCAGCACCAACGCGGGCGGCGTCACGGGCGCCATCACGGTGGACCTGACGTTGGACGAGGAAAACTCGTGGAACCTCTCCGCGCTGCTGGGCCAGGGCGCACGCTACCTGATCTATGCGGCGGTATACAACTGCTCCAGCTACGCGGCAGTGCAGGCGGACAGCTCCAACGCGGGCGGCATCGCCGGCCGGCTGGATTACGGCGCGGTGCTGTACTGTGAGAGCAGCGGCGACATCACCAGCGCAGGCGACTACGCGGGCGGCATTGCAGGCCAGAGCACCGGCACGATTTATAACTGCAAGGCGCGGGTGAACGTATCCGGCGCGTCCTATGTGGGCGGCATCGCGGGCCTGGGCACCAGCGTTTCCAACTGCTTTGCCCTGCCGCACATCGCCCAGTACACCGAGTATGCGGGCGCGATCGCGGGCAGCTCGGATACCCCGGCCGTGGCCCTAAACATTTCGCAGCCCATCGAGCTGGTCAGCTCAATCGCGGATCTGCTGGCGGGCAGCTTTACCGTGGGCAGTACCACAGTGGGCGGCGGCGCGGGCACCTCGGCCAAGCAGGGTACGATTTTGGAAAACTACTATGCGGAGTCCGACATCGGCGGCGTGGACGGCTTCAGCTTCTCCGGCCAGGCCGACCCGGTGAGCTATGAGCAGCTTCTGGCCCTCACCGACAACGCGCCGGTATTCAGCACCATCACCGTCTCCTTTGTGGTGGAGGGTGAAACCGTGCAAACGCTGGAGCTGCCCTTTGGAGGCGCGGTGGCCGAAATGCCCAAGGTGCCGGATAAGGACGGCAAGTATTGGGTGTGGGACGAGTTCAACGCCGATTCGGTGTATTACAGCTGCACCATCGGCGGCGCATACCGCAGCCTCATCCCCACGCTCTCCACGGGCGAAGAAGTACCGGTGATACTGGTGGAGGGCGCGTTCTACGACACGCAGTTCCTCACGGCCCAGCCCTATGAGGCGGACCTTGCCTCCATCGGCGCGGCGGAAGACAAGGTGGCGGCCTCGTATACTCTGCTGGTGAGCGGCGAGGCGGATGAGCTCACCGCCCGCCTGCGCGCGGAGAAAAACGGCAAGCTTTACCTCCTGGGCGAGGATGGGGCCCTGGCTGAGACGGACTACACCCGCGACGGCAGCTACATCGTGTTCCCCATCCGCAACGGCGGGTCGCTGGTGTATGTGGAGACCTTCGACACCAGCCTGCTGCTGCGGGCCGGAGGCATTGCGGCGGCTGTGGCGCTGCTTGCGGTGCTGTGGCGGCGGCGCAAAAAACGCTATGTGGTCGTGACCGAGGAGTTTGAAGAATCCGAAGAAACCTCCGATTAAACCGAGGATGGATGCTAAAGCGTCAGCCGCGGGTTATTCCGGGATTCGTAAGCAATAAGGACGGGCCTGCCTCCGGTGCAAAACGGGAGGCAGACTCTTTTTTGCGCACGGAAATCAATTTTACAAAACAGCACTTTCGTTTTTGGCGCGCAAG
>CAZYAX010000103.1:0-5825 GCA_964646195.1 uncultured Faecalibacterium sp.
TGGGCAGAAAAGGAATTTGTACAGCCTAAAAACGCCATAAAACAGGTTGCAGCGTTTTACAAATTGTGCCAGCAAATTGCTGTCCATACGATAGTGCGGTTCCTGCTCTCCCGGCTGCATGGACACTTGTGTGCAATACCGGCCGAAAAACGGGCTTTTTGTACCTTCCCGGCCGTGGAGTACACGGCAGTGAGGTGATGCTTTATGACGTTTGAACAGGTGTATATCCTCAACACCTGCATCACAAAGGAGCGGGTGGGGCTGCTGGTGAGTATGCTGCCTGAGCGCAACGAGCGCTACCCCTGGAACGATACCGGCGACGGCAACCTGTTTGCGGACTGGCGCCAGGACGTGGCCCGGTATGTGCCGGAGCGCCAGCTGCGGCGCGGGGGCTTTTTGTGCGGGAGAGATTTCCGCCGCGGATGACTAACACGCCGCCGCGCCGCGTAAAATAATACCGGCACACCGCGCGCCGCCGCTCTGGGCAGGCTCTGTGCAGATGTGCCGGTAGAAAAAGTTCGACAAAAAAGGGAGGGAACGCAGTTGAAGGAGGCCGCAACCGCGCGCTGGCCGGTATCGCCGGGGCAGGGGGCCGCGCACCAAAGGCCCCGCGCGTCCGGCAAAGGGCCGGCCCTGCTGCGGCAGCTGCGCCGCACCGGCGCGCCGGACCTGCCTTTTTTGCTGCTGGTGCTGGCGCTGGTGGCGTTTGGGCTGGTGATGCTGTACAGCGCCAGCTACGCGGTGGCCCTGTACCGCCGCAACGACCCGTACACCTATATCCGCCCGCAGCTGCTGTATGCGGCGCTGGGGCTCATGGCCATGGGCATCGCCAGCCGGGTGGACTACCATATCTTCCACAAGCTGGCCTGGCCGGTGCTGGGCTTGTCGCTGGTGCTGCTGGTGGCGGTGCTGTTCATGCCGGAGTACAACGGCTGCAAGCGCTGGCTGGTGCTCCCCGGCCTGGGCACGCTCCAGCCCAGCGAGATCGCAAAATTCGCGGTGGTGCTGGTGTTTGCGCACATCATCTCGCTCAACCACACCCGGATGCAGAGCTTCGCGGTGGGGGTGCTGCCCTTTGCGCTGGTGCTGGGCATCGTGGCCGCTCTGATGCTGCTGGAGCCGCACCTCTCCGGCACGCTGCTCATTCTGGGCATCGGCGCAGTGATGATGTTCGTGGGCGGCACGGGCATGAAGTGGTTCGTGCTGGCGGGCGCGGGCGGCGCGGCGGCCATCGGCGCGGCGGTGGTGATCATGCCGGACCTTGTGCCCTACGCCGCCGGCCGGCTGGCCTCCTGGATCGACCCCTTCGCCGACCCGCTGGGCGATGGCCACCAGACCATCCAGAGCCTGTACGCCATCGGTTCCGGCGGGGCCACCGGTCTGGGGCTGGGCAACAGCCGCCAAAAGCACCTGTTTGTGCCCGAGCCGCAAAACGATTTTATCTTTTCCATCGTCTGCGAGGAGCTGGGTTTCGTGGGCGCGTGCGCGGTGATCCTGCTGTTCGTGCTGCTTTTGCTGCGCGGCGTCACGGTGGCGGTGCGCGCGCCGGACCGCTTCGGCGCGCTGCTGGTGGTGGGCTTTGTGGTGCAAGTCACATTGCAGGCCGTGCTCAACATCGCCGTGGTGACCAACACCATCCCCAACACCGGCATCAGCCTGCCGTTTTTCTCCTCGGGCGGCACCAGCCTCATGATGCTGCTGGGCGAGATGGGCATTGTGCTGTCGGTGTCCCGCGGGGAGGGGTAAGGGCCGGGGCGGCGGTTCTTCTTTCTGCCGCTCACGGTTTCGGCCGCGGGCTGCGGCACGGTGCAGTGTGTTTTTTACAGCGTTTATGGCTTTTACAGCTTCCCCTGCCTGCGGTGTGCGGGGCGCCGGGGCGGCAGCACCCGCGCGCCGCCGCGATCCGGCCGGGCGACGTACACCTGCCCGTACTGCGTGCGCAGGGCCCGGGCCGCCGCCCGGGCTTTGCCCTCGGTACGGAACACGCCGAACACCGCCGCGCCGCTGCCGGTCATCAGGGCCGTGACCGCGCCGTGGGCGCGCAGCTGTGCCTTGATGGCCTCATTGTCCCGCGCGCAGCTGCACTCCTCCAGCGCGTTGCCCGCCGCGGCGCACACCGCGTCCAGGTCGCCGGCGCGGATGGCGTTTTCCTGAGCGAAGCAGTCCGGGTGGACGGTGGAGCCGATGCGGTCGTAGGCGGCAAAGGCCTCCGGCGTGGAGACGCCATAGTCCGGCATGACCACGGTGAACCAGCAGTCCGGGCAGGGGGGCAGCGCCTTGAGAAAGTCGCCCACGCCCTGCACCCGGCAGGTGCCGCCCATCAGCGCAAAGGGCACGTCCGCGCCCACGCCCGCGCCCAGCGCGCACAGCTCGCTCATGGAGAGCTGCGCGCCGTACAGCGCGTTCAGCCCCACCAGCACGGCGGCGGCGTCTGCGCTGCCGCCTGCCATGCCGGCGCGCACCGGCACATTTTTATAAATGGTGATGTCCACGCCCGCCAGCAGGCCGGTGTAGTGGAAAAAAACCAGCGCCGCCTTGAAGGCGGTGTTTTTTTCGTTGACTGCTACGCTGCTGCCCGGCATTTGCAGCGTGAGGTCCTGGCTGCGGCGCAGCACCACCCGCTCGTACAGCGAGATGGCCTGCATCGTCATATCCAGGTCGTGGTAGCCGTTGGGCAAAAGGCCCACCACGTCCAGCGCAAGGTTGAGCTTGGCGGGGGCGAGGACGGTAACGCTTTGAAGGGTATGCATGGGGATACCTCCTGTTATGGGATTACGGAACGTTCCGGCCGCGCAAGGCCGGCGAACCGGAACGGCGCACAGCCGGCCGGGCAAAGGCGCAAGCCCGGCCGCTCACAACCCGAAAATGCGCAGCTGCTTCACGTCGATGGCCTTCACCGGGCACATCTCGTGGCAGCAGAAGCACCGGATGCAGTTTTTTGCAAGAATTTTGGACTTTTTGTTTTGGATGCGGATGGTGTGCTGCGGGCAGATCTCGGCGCACTTGCCGCAGCCGATGCACAGCGCCGTATTCACCACTGGGTGCGGCGCGATGGCCCGCTCGGCGGCTTGCACCGCCGGCCGCAGAAACGCCGGGAACTTCTGGTCGGCAAAATCGGTGCTGCCGGCCCGGCCGCCCGCAAAGCTGGAGGGCAGCCTCCAGCCGGTGGGCAGGGCGAAGGCGTCCGTCTCGCCCCGCAGGCAGGCCGGGTCAAACGCCGGGCCGCACAGCCCGCGCCGCTGTGCGGCGGCCAGGTAGGGCACCCGCGCCGCGTCCAGCCCGATGAGCTGCGCGGCGGCCAGGTCCAGATTGGGCAGATCCTCGCTGGCCAGCAGCAGGCCCAGCGGGCGCGGCTCGCCGCCGGAGGGGCCGTCGCCCTCCATGCCCACGATGCCGTCCAGCACCGCCATGCGGGGCTTTACCACGCCCAGCAGGTCGATGAGCATTTCGCCAAAGCGCTCCCGGTCCGCAAAGCGCATATGCCACTCGGCCTTTTTGAGGCCGGGGATGGTGCCGAACAGATTCTTGCAGGCGGCGGTGAGGCCGGTCATCACATGGGTCTTTAGCTTGGGCAGGTCGATGATGAAATCCGCCTGGGCCACCGGGCGCAGCAGCTCAAATTCTGTGGCCACCACGCCCTGCGGCGCGGGCACCGTCACGGTCTCGCAGGCGGTATAGGCGCACACGCCCTCGGCCTCGCACACCGCCGCAAGGCCGGATATCTGGTACAGCGCCTTCATCTGGGCGGGGTTATACACGCCGCCCGCTGAGTCGGCGACAATGATATGTTCGCACCGCGCGCCCCGGCGTTTGCAGGCACGGATCACGGCCCGCACTACCTCGGGGTGGGTGGTCACAGCTTTCTCCGGCGCGGCCCGCGCCAGCAGGTTGGGCTTGAGCAAAATTTTTGTGTCCGGGCCGATCTCCTGCGTGCAGGGCAGCGCGGCAAACAGGCGCTCTACGGCGGTTTCGCACACGTCCGGGTCGTAGCGGGCGGCGCGGCAGATGTATACTGGTTCAGCCATGGGCACGCTCCGTTTTCAGCCCGTCGAGGAATTCCCCGATGCGCTTGAGCGCCTCCTTCAGGTGCTCCACCGAGTAGGCGTAGGAGACGCGGCAGTACCCCTCGCCCGACGCGCCGAACGCATCGCCGGGCACCAGAGCCACATGCTTTTGTTCCAGCAGCGCGGAACAGAACGCCTGGCTGGTCATGCCCGTGGATTTGATGCATGGGAAGGCGTAAAACGCGCCCTTGGGTTCAAAGCAGGTGAGGCCCATGTCGTTGAAGCCCTTGACCACCAGGCGGCGGCGCATATTGTACTCATCGCGCATGAGCTCGATCTCGCCGTCGCACTCGCGCAGCGCCACGATGGCCGCAAACTGGCTGGTGGTGGGCGCGCTCATGATGGCGCTCTGGTGGATCTTGGTCATCACCCGGAGGATGGGCGCGGGGCCGCAGGCGTAGCCCAGCCGCCAGCCGGTCATGGCGTAGCTCTTGGAAAAGCCGTTGACCACGACGGTGCGCTCGGCCATGCCGGGCAGCGTAGCGATGGACACATGCGGCTCCAGGCCGTAGTTCAGCTCGGCGTAGATCTCATCCGACAGTACGATGATATTCGTGCCGCGCAGCACTTCAGCGATGGCCTCCAGATCCTCCCGTTCCAGCACCGCGCCGGTGGGGTTATTGGGGAAGGGCAGGATCAGCAGCTTGGTGCGCGGCGTGATGGCCGCGCGCAGCGCTGCGGCGGTGAGGCGGAAGCCGTCCTCCTGCCGGCAGGCGATATGCACCGGCACGCCGCCGGACAGCGTGGTGATGGGGTCGTAGCACACGAAGCACGGCTCCGGGATGATCACCTCGTCGCCGGGGGCCACCAGCGCGCGCACGCACATATCGATGGCCTCGCTGCCGCCCACGGTCACCAGCACCTCATGCAGGGGGTCATAGGTGAGACCCATGCGGCGCTGGAGGTAGCGGGCGATCTCCACGCGCAGCTCCTTGAGGCCGGCGTTGGCCGTATAGCGGGTGCGGCCCAGCTCCAGGCTGTCGATGCCCGCCTCCCGGATGGCCCAGGGCGTTTTAAAATCCGGCTCGCCCACGCCCAGACTGATGCACTCCGGCATCTCGGCGGCCAGATCGAAGAATTTGCGGATGCCGGAGGGCCGCATAGCCACGGCGGCAGGCGCAAGCAGGGTATCGTAATCCATCACAGCACCGTACACTCTCTTTCGTCGATCTCTTCCGCCTGGTAGAGCTTGCCTTCCTTTTTATAGGTGCGCAGCACGAAATGGGTGGCGGTGGAAAGCACATCGTCCAGCGGGGAGAGGCGTTTTGCCACGAACAGCGCCACCTCCTGAAAGGTCTTGCCCTTGATCACGAGCTGGAGGTCATACCCGCCGCTCATCAGCAGCACGCTCTCCACCTCCTCAAAGGAGGCCACGGTGTTGGCGATCTCATCAAAGCCGCGGCTCTTTTTGGGGCTGACGTGCAGCTCGATCACGGCCTCCACGCGGTTGACGCCGGCCTTCTCCCAATCCACCAGCGTCTTATAGCCCTTGATGAGGCCCTGTGCGCGGGCCTGATCCATCATGGCCGAGACCTCGGCGGGTGAACGGCCCAGCATTGCGGCGATATCCTCCAGCGGCAGCCGCGCGTTATTTTCCAGTAGTTTCAAAAGCTGTTCCATAAAAATGCACCCCTTTACACATGTACAAGTGATTTTAACCAGTATAGCATAGTTGCGCGCGATTTGCACCTGTTTTTTGGGGGAGATGCACGGCCTACGCATGAATGTGATTTTGCACAAAAACATTGGACACGACCGCGG
>CAZYAX010000104.1:0-5726 GCA_964646195.1 uncultured Faecalibacterium sp.
CACATGGCCGAAGCCTGTTCCGATGCTCTTTTCTTCTATGCTGCAGAACTGAGAAGTTCTGTTTTTATATTGTATATTTCTTCACACGGCGAACGGCTGCAGCAGTTCCGCATCCTTCCCGGCAAATCCCATCTTGAACACACATTTCCCTAGCCTGCGCCGGCCAACTGTATGGGCATTTTTCCCTACACCTCGTCGGCGTGCTCCAGAACAAATTTCAGGCATTTGCGCGCCGCGCGGTTAGGATTTCCGCCCTTTTTCCAGATAAAGCCCATGTCGCAGTATACCGGCTCTTTCAGGGGGACGGCAACGATATCCTCCGACTTGATTAGCGCCATGTAATCATCCCCAATCGCAAACGACACGCCCGCATTTTGCTGTACGAGGTTGTAGACTGAGATCATCTGGATGGGCTGTGCCAGGATCCACGGCGCGATTCCATGCAGCGCAAACTCCACGTCCATCTTCTGACGTACAAAGGAGTGCTTTGGGAAATAAATCAGCTTCTGGTCACGCAGGTCTTCAATAGAGATGCGTTCCTGACAAGCAAGCGGATTTTCAATGTTCATCAGAATTTTCAGTTCGGATCGCCGTACCGGGCAAATGTCGTATTTGCTCACCATATCATCCCGTAGTACAAGAAAACCGAGGTCCAGCTCTCCTGCATTGATTGCTTCCATCACACCATAGCTGCCAACCTCCAGAATCTTGTAGCGCACTTGTGGGTATTTCTCTGCAAACTCCTTATACAGGATAGCCATCAGACGGCTTCCTGAGATCGGCACGATCCCAATATTTACCGTCCATTCCCTTCCCGCGGCGATCTCTTGTATCTCTGCTACCGCGCAGTCAAGCCTTGTCAGAATATCCTTCACATCCTCAAGAAAAATCTCGCCCTCACATGTTAGCATAACGTTTCGCTTGTCACGCACAAAGAGTGCTACCCCCAACTCTTCCTCCATGCGCTTGATCGCGGCTGTAATCGTTGGCTGTGCAACATGCAGTTCCTCCGCAGCCTTCGTAAAATTATTCAGCCGCGCTACCGATTCAAAATACTGTAACTTTCGGAACTCCAAAGTCACACTCCTCCTTTTCCCTGCTTTTCTTTGCTCGGAGCCGTTTTTCCGTACTCGTATTTTTTGCTCCTCTGCCAAGCTTTCTGACTGCACGTAACTCCGGCATCTTCCGCCGCATCGCGCAGGAGATGCCTCAGATGGCCCTGCCGAAATATGCAGAATGGCTTTCGCATACGCTGCTTCCACTATATATGGCTTCTTAAGCACTTACTGCTGTGTTCCCTCAGTTATCGTCGCTGTCCAGCTTGAGCACCGCCGTAAACGCCTCACTGGGCAGGGATACCGTGCCCAGCTGGCGCATCTTCTTTTTGCCTTCCTTCTGCTTTTCCAGCAGCTTCTTCTTGCGGGTGATGTCGCCGCCGTAGCACTTGGCAAGCACGTCCTTGCGCATGGCCTTCACGGTTTCCCGGGCAATGATCTTGCCGCCGATGGCCGCCTGTACCGGAATTTCAAACAGGGTGCGGGGGATGTTATCCCGCAGCTTTTCGCAGATGCGCCGGCCCTTACTGTAGGCGTTGTCCCGGAATACGATCATGGAAAGCGCGTCCACTGGGTCGCCGTTGAGCAGAAAATCCAGCTTGACCAGGTCGCTCTCGCGGAACTCCTTGAACTCATAGTCGTAGCTCGCATAGCCCCGGCTGCGGCTCTTGATCGCGTCGAAAAAGTCGTAGACGATCTCGCCCAGCGGCATGGCATAGTGCAGGTTCACCCGCACACCGTCCAGGTACTTCATGTTGATGAGCACGCCGCGCTTTTGCTGGCACAGATCCATCAGGCCGCCCACATAGTCGTTGGGGGTGTAGAGGTGTACGTCCACAAAGGGCTCCTCCTGCTTGACGATGGTGGAGGGGTCCGGGTAGTCGGAGGGGTTGGAGATCATCTGCACCGTGCCGTCGGTCATGGTCAGGCGGTACTCGACGCTGGGCGTGGTGGTGATGATGTCCAGATCAAACTCCCGCTCCAGCCGCTCGGTGATGATCTCCATATGCAGCAGCCCTAAAAAGCCGCACCGGAAACCGAAGCCCAGCGCCGCGCTGGTCTCCGGCTCAAAGGTCAGGGAAGCGTCATTGAGCTGGAGCTTTTCCAGCGCGTCCTTCAGGTCCGGGTAGCGCGCGCCGTCGGCGGGATAGATGCCGCAGAATACCATGGGCTGTACCTTGCGGTATCCCGGCAGCGCCTCGGCCGTGGGCCTGTCCGCCAGGGTGACCGTGTCGCCCACGCGAGTGTCCTGCACGGTCTTGATGCTGGCGGTGAGGTAGCCCACCTCGCCGGCCTCCAGCTTGCCGCAGGGAATGAGCGCCGTAGCGCCCATGTGGCCCACCTCCACCAGTGTGAACTGCGCGCCGGTGGCCATGAGGCGAATGGTATCGCCGGGCTTGACCGTGCCTTCAAAGACGCGGATGTAGACGATGACGCCCTTGTAGCTGTCGTATACGCTGTCAAAGATCAGCGCCTTGAGCGGAGCCTCCGGCTCCCCGGTGGGTGCGGGGATGTCGGATACCACCCGCTCCAGCACCTGGTCGATGTTGATGCCCAGCTTGGCCGAAACGCGGGGCGCGTCCAGGCAGGGCAGGCCGATCACGTCCTCCACTTCCTGGGCCACCTCGTCCGGGTGGGCGCTGGCCAGGTCGATCTTGTTCAGGATGGGCACCAGCTCCAAATCGTGCTCCAGCGCCATGTAGGTGTTGGCCAGCGTCTGCGCCTCCACGCCCTGGGTGGAATCCACCACGAGGATGGCTCCCTCGCAGGCGGCCAGGCTGCGGCTCACCTCGTAGGCAAAGTCCACATGGCCGGGCGTGTCGATGAGGTTGAAGTCGTACTGCTTGCCGTCTTTGGCGGTGTACTGCATCGTCACGGCGCGGGCCTTGATGGTGATGCCACGCTCCCGCTCGATGTCCATATTGTCGAGGATCTGGTCCTCCATCGTGCGCTCGTCCACGCTCTTGGTCAGCTCCAGGATGCGGTCCGACAGGGTGGACTTGCCGTGGTCGATGTGCGCAATGATGCAAAAGTTGCGGATGTTGTCTCTTGCCATGTGTTCCTCCGGTTCAAAAGTTGATCGGCCGGGGCGTTATTCCCACAGCCAGTTTTCCACTGCGGCCGCCTCGCCCTGCTCCATGTAGACGCGGGGCACCCGGTGGGTCACGCCGCACAGCACTTCGTAGACGATGGTGCCGGTTTTTTCAGCGATGGTCTCGGCGCTGTCGCTCACCGCGCCGCCCCACAAAATGGCTTCGTCCCCGGCCTGTACGCCCGGCACGCCGGTCACGTCCACCATGAGCTGGTCCATGCACACGCGGCCCAATACGCGGCAGGGCCGGCCGTGCAGCTCCACCACGCCCAGCCCGTTGCTCAACAGGCGCGGATAGCCGTCGGCGTAGCCCGCGCACAGGGTCGCCACACGGGTGGGCGCCCCGGCGGTGAAGCAGCGGCCATAGCTGGTGCTCTGGCCGGGCTGCAGCTCCTTGACCATGCTCACCCGCGTTTTGAGCTTCATCACCGGCTTAAAGCAGCCGAAGCGTACCTCAGCGCTGGGGTCAAAACCATAGAGAATGATCCCCGGCCGGGCCATGCAGCGCTGCCGCGGCAGGCCGGCGGGCCAATCCGGGTGCAGCATCACACCGGCGGAGTTATCGCAGTGTACGATGGCGGGGTCATGCCCGGCCGCCCGCAGTGCCTCATAGGCACGCAGAAACAGCGCGTGCTGCTCCTGGGTATATGCCTCGTCCCCCGGCAGGGCCGAGTCCGCCACCGCGAAATGCTGGAACAGCCCGGTCACCGCCAGGCCCGGCAGCGCGCACACGGCCAGCATCTCCGCCACCGCTGCGTCAAAATCGGTGCGCAGCGCAAAGCCGATGCGGCCCATGCCGGTATCTGCCTTTATGTGTACCTGCACCGTAGCGCCCGCTTTGGCCGCTTCGGCGGAGAGGGCCTGCGCGTATTCCAGCGAAAAGCAGGCCTGGGTAATATGGTTCTGCGCCAGCGCGGCGGCCTGATCCGGCCCGGTGTAGCCCAGGATCAAAATGGGCAGCTCCAGCCCGGCCCGGCGCAGCTGCAGCCCCTCGGCCAGGCAGCTCACGGCCAGCCAGGCCGCACCCGCCTGCGCCAGCACCTTGGCGCAGCGCACCGCACCGTGGCCATAGGCATCCGCCTTGACCACCGCACACAGGGGCAGCGCCCCGGCCCGCTGCTGCACGCGGCCAAAATTTTCCCGCAGCGCATCCAGGTCGATCTCGGCCCAGGTGTGCCGTTCAAATACAATGCTCAACGCTCTTTGCCTTCCCTCTATCGGATGGTAGAACCGCGCCCGGTGTGCTTGGGGGCCCAGCCGTCGATGCCGCTCTGCTGCAACGCATGCAGCGTCTTTTGACGGAACGCCGGGTCGGTGCGGCACTGCTCGCGGACAAATTCCTTGGTCTGTTCCCGCACGGTCGTGCCGTCGGCAGGGCAGCGGCTCTTGACGATGGGCAGCCTCTCCTCCCGCACGGCAGCGATTACCTCATACTCGGTGGCCAGCAGCATGGGGCGGATCAGGGTCAGCTCCCGGCGCGAAAGGTAGGTCACCGGCGAAAAGCACCCGATGCGTCCCTCGCGCCACAGGTTCATGTAAAACGTTTCCACCGCGTCGTCCAGATGGTGCCCCAGCGCCACCTTGTTGCATTCCAGCTGCTGCGCGGCGGTGTGCAGTGCCCCGCGGCGCAGCTTGGCGCACAGGGCGCAGGGGTTCTTCTCCTTGCGGTAATCGAACACCACCGGCCCAATGTCGGTGCGGCGTATTTCATAGGGTACCCCGTACCGCGCAAACACCTCTTCCAGCGCGGAATAATCCGCCGGTACACCGCCGAACTGCGGGTCCAGCGTGACCGCCCGGATCTCATAGGGAAAGCCGATGTACTCCCGCAGCAGCGCCAGGCCCACCGTCAGAGCCACGCTGTCCTTGCCGCCGGATACGCCCACCAGCACCCGGTCGCCCGGGGCCAGCATCCCATAGTCCTGCACGGCCTTGCGCATCAGCCCGCAAAGCCGCTGCATCGCGTGCGGCTTGCTCATGCCAGGGTCACGCTTTCCACCAGATTCACAATATCGTTGATGGAGGCCAGCTTGGTGAGCGCGGAGACGTAGATCACCTCGCCGCTGTCGTACTCGATGGTCGCCAGCACCGCGTAGTACACCTGGATATCGCAGCGCACCGCCGTGACCGTGGCCCCCTCGATCTGGATGTTCACATTCCGCGGCTTGATCACGCCATAGCTGGTGCGCAGGTCGCTCTGGGATTGCTCAAGGAAATCCGCATAGGTCGTTTTATCGCCCCGCTGGAGCAGCACCACCTGGTATTGGTTGCTGTCGCTGTCGGTGCCGGAGGCCAGCTGGAGCGCGGTGCCGAGTTGGGCATCCTCGGTCATTTCGCACACCGGCCAGCGGGCACTTTCGTAATATACGGATATTCCATTCTCCGCAGTATAATGCGTATCCGGGTTTGCCGGGGTGCGCCGGTTGGCAGTAAGGGTCAGCGCCAGATAGGCCAGCGCGCCAACTGCAACCACCGCCACCATAGCCACCAGAAAGCGGAAGCCGCGGCGCTGGGCCGTGTTTTGACGGTCGAGATTTTTTGCCATAGCAGGACAACGCTCCTTTCGATCCAATAATATA
>CAZYAX010000105.1:0-5706 GCA_964646195.1 uncultured Faecalibacterium sp.
TGCTGGAGCTGGCCACCACCCGCCCGGAGACCATGCTGGGGGATACCGCCGTGGCCATCAACGGCGAGGACCCGCGCTACGCCCACCTGCACGGCTGCCATGTGATCCTGCCGCTGCTGAACAAGGAGATCCCCATCGTGTGCGACGAGCACGCCGATATGACCAAGGGCACCGGCGTGGTCAAAATCACCCCGGCCCACGACCCCAACGACTTTGAGGTCGGCCAGCGGCACAACCTGCCGGTGGTGCGCGTGTTCACCTATGAGGGCCGCATGACCGGAGCCAAGGAGGCCGCCGAGGCGGCGGAGCTCATCGCCAGCGGGCGCGCCGCAGCCGGTGAGCCGGAGGTGCTGGATTGCGGCAAGTATGCCGGTATGACCACGCTGGAGGCCCGCAAGGCCATTTTGGCCGACCTGGAGGCCGGCGGTTTCCTCAAGGCGGTGGAGCCGCTCAGGCACGACGTGGGCACCTGCTACCGCTGCCATTCGGTGATCGAGCCCATGGTTTCCAAACAGTGGTTCGTGAAGATGGAACCCCTCGCCAAGCCCGCGATCGAGAGCGTGGAAAAGGGCGAGATCAAATTCGTGCCCGAGCGCTTCACCAAGAATTATATGAACTGGATGAAGAATACCCGCGACTGGTGCATCTCCCGCCAGCTGTGGTGGGGCCACCAGATCCCCGTGTGGTACTGCGCCGACTGCGGCGAGACCACTGTGGCAAAAGATACTCCGGCTGTGTGCGCCCACTGCGGCAGTGCAAACATCACCCAGGATCCCGACACGCTGGACACCTGGTTCTCCTCGGCGCTGTGGCCGTTCAGCACGCTGGGCTGGCCCAACGAGGACAGCGCCGACCTCAAATATTTCTACCCCACCAACACGTTGGTCACGGGTTACGATATCATCACCTTTTGGGTCAGCCGCATGATCTTCTCCGGCTTGGCTTACACGGGCAAAGCGCCGTTTGATACGGTATGCATCCACGGCATCGTGCGCGACAGCCTGGGCCGCAAAATGTCCAAATCGCTGGGCAACGGCATCGACCCGCTGGAGGTCATCGACCAGTACGGTGCGGACGCGCTGCGCTTTATGCTGGTGGACGGCTCCACGCCGGGCAATGACATGCGCTATTCGGAAGAAAAGGTCAAGGCCGCCCGCAACTTTGCCAATAAGCTGTGGAATGCCACCCGCTTTGTGTTGATGAACCTGCCCGAGAATTTTGTGCCGGGCCTGCCCGCCGAAGAGCTGCTGGACATGAGCGACAAGTGGGTGCTGACCAGGCTCAACCAGGTGACCGGCGCAATGACCGACAACCTCGACCACTACGAGCTGGGCCTGGCCGCAGCCAAGATCAACAGCTTTATCTGGGAGGTCTACTGCGACTGGTATATCGAGATCGCCAAGAGCCGCCTGAACTCCGGCGACGAGGCGCAGGCCGACACCGCCCGCAAGGTGCTGGTGTATGTGCTGGATAAGGCGCTCAAGCTGCTGCACCCCTTTATGCCGTTTATCACCGAGGAGCTGTACCAGGCTTTGCCCGGCAGCGCCGAGACCATCATGACCCAGAGCTGGCCCACCGCCGACGCGGCCCACAACTGGCCCGCCGAGGAGGAGGACTTTGAAAAGGTGATGGATTATATCAAGGCCGTGCGCGCGATGCGCACCGATATGAACGTGCATCCGGCCAAAAAGACCAGCATGATCATCGAGACGGCCAACGCCGCCCCGTTTGAGAAGTCCAGCGTCTATCTGGCCAAGTTCGCATTCGCCACGGATGTCACCTTTACCCAGAAGTACGAGGGCAGCACCGACGGTATGGTGCAGGTGTCCACCCACGCGGCGCGCGGCTTTATCCCCATGATGGAGCTGGTGGACCGCGAAAAGGAGCTGGCCCGCCTCAACCGCGAAAAGGCCAAGGCGGAAAAAGAGTGCAATATGTTCCAAAACCAGCTTGCAAACCCCAAGTTTGTGCAAAAGGCCCCGGCGGCTTTGGTGGAAGAGGTTCGCGCCAAGTACGCCCGCAGCCAGGATAAGCTGGCCAACATCGAGCAGAGCATCCAGGCTCTGGGCTGATGCCTGCCCCAAAGGAGGCGTATGCAAACGAACGATCGAACAACGAAAACATCCGGCTGGGTACTGACGGGCAGAATCGTCTTCACCGTCTGCCTGATTGGCACGATCCTGTTTATCTTCTCCAACTCCCTGCAGATCGGCGAGGTGTCCTCGCTGTCCAGCCGGTGGGTTCTGGCACTGCTGCAGCGCTTTTTTGCCCGGCTGCACATGCAAAGCGTGGCCAACCTGCTCACCGAGCACATTGTGCGCAAGCTGGCGCATTTCTGCGAGTATATGCTGGAGGGCTTTTGGCTGATGCTGTGCCTGCGGGTGTATACGCGCCGCTTTGTGCGGCACATCAGCTGGCCTGTCTTGGGCGCGCTGCTCACGGCGGTGTGCGACGAGACGATCCAGATGTTCTCCGCAGGGCGCAGCAGCCAGCTGACCGACGTATGGATCGATTTTGCCGGAAGCATGGCCGGGCTGCTGGTGGGCCTGTTCGTGCTGTGCGTGTTCCGCATGTGCGCTATTTTATATAAGCATCGAAACGAGTGAGCATCGAAACGAGGACGAGAAAATGACCATCCAACAGGCAAACGAATATTTTGCGTCGCTGCCCGGCGGCTTTGCGCCGGCGGACGCAGTGCGCGCGGCTCTGGGCGATGCGGAGCATCCGGTGGGCTATGTGGGCGTTGCAGGCACGGCGGGCAAAACGGCGGTGGCCTCGATGGAGGCGGCCATCCTGCAAGCGGCGGGCTTTCGCACCGGGCTTTACACCGTGGGCTGCGCTCCGCTGCGCGCGCGGCTGACGGTGGACGGCCGTCTGGTGGAGGCCAGTGTGTATACGGCGGCTGCAGCAGCGCTGGCCAAGGCCGGGCCGCTGCCCCGCTCGGGAGCCGAGCTGGCGGCCGCGTGCCGCTGCTTTGCGGCGGCGGAGTGCGATTTTGCGGTGGTGGAGCTGCCGGACAGCGCACTCGCGCAGGCGCTGCCCACGATGCCGGCCTGCGCCGTCACCCACATCGGGCCGGACGGCAGCGGGCACTCGCTGGAGCGGCTGGCCTGCCTGGCGGCGGGCGTGATGCGCAAGGATACCGTGTGCGTCACTGCGCCGGAGCAGCCCAAGGCGGCGCTCACCGAGATCATTGTGGCTGCCGGCAAGTGCGGCTGCGAGCTGGTGGTGCCGGACGCGGAGGATATCTCTTTCCCCACGGCACGCAGGTTTACAAACCTGGTCAATTACGGCGGCTATGAGACGACGCTGCCCTTTATTGGGCGGCATGCAGCGGGAAATGCGGCTGTCGCGGTGGAACTGGCGCTGGGGCTGTGGCGCAAGGGCGTTGAGATCTCCGACGAGGCGATCCTGAACGGCCTTGCCGCGGTGAAAAATGCGTCCAGCATCTATATCGCGCGCCGCCGTCCGCTGGTGATCCTGGACGCCTGCCACACGCCGCAGCAGGCGCAGGCGCTGACCCGCGTGCTACGGCTGGCAAAGCTTGAGCACATTTCGGCGGTGGTGGGCCTCGCGGCGGCGGACGGAACAGAGGCGTTCTTTACCGCGCTGGAAACCGGCTTTCTGCCCGAAGGAAAGGACGGCGAAAAAGATCGGATGCCCGGCATGGCGGAGAACCCCTTTGACCGGGTCTATCTGGCCGCGCCGGAGGGCTGCCCGGAGGATGTGCTGCAAAAAATCGCAGAGACGGCCAAATTCCACTTTGATGTGGAGGTCTGTGCTACACTGGAGCAGGCGCTGGAGAAGGCGCGCAGCGACGAGAATGACGGCGTGCTGGTCTGCGGCGGCGAAGCGGTCGTGACGCAGGCGGCGCGGCAGCTGAGGCGGAATTGACCGTATTTTTCCCGGCCGACACACTTCCCTAAAAAATACGCGAGGAATCCCGTACACTTTGAAAAAAGTGCGCGGGATTTTTTGTTGTGTGCCGGGCACGAAAAAGTAAGGGACCTCGGATCTGAGCCGGTAAGTGTGCCGCAGATATCGGAATGCGTGCAGGGCGTTGGCCGGAACATATTCGAAGGCTTCCAAAGAATGGAGGAGCGGTATGGCAAACGTTACATTTGCCTCGGCGGATGAGACGCTGTATGCATATCTGGCGGGTGAGATCGACCACGACGCGGCGCAGAGCCTGCGGATGCACATCGACAACACACTGGTGTCCCGTGTGCCCAGGGTGCTAGTGCTGGACTTCGGAGGGGTAGGCTTTATGGATTCCTCCGGCGTGGGGCTGATCCTGGGGCGGCAGCGGCGCGTCCGCGCGTTAGGCGGGCAGTTGCGCATCCAGCATGCACCGGCGCAGCTGCGGCGGGTGCTGGAGCTGGCACATATCCAGATTGAGCCGGGCCCGGCGGGACAAGCCCAAACGGGGCAGCAGCCCTGCGATCTGGGAACTTTCTGAAGCAATGTCCGTGACGCGGGCAAAGCGGCCCGAACGAACGGTGCGCAACGATGGATGACGAGAACGGCCCTTAAAAAATTCATAAAAACACCAGCGGGCAGTTGGGCGGGCGCACTGGCCCGAAACAAAGAGCGGCCATAAGCAAAAGCACCGTATGTGGAAAGGTAGGATGAACCAAAATGAAAGCGGAAAACAGTACGAAAATACAATTTGACTCCCTCAGCATCAACGAGGCATACGCGCGCGGCGCAGTGGCGGCCTTTCTGGCCCGCTATGATCCCACGGTGCCGCAGCTGGCGGACATAAAAACGGCAGTGTCCGAGGCGGTGACGAACAGCATCGTCCACGCCTACCCGGACCGTATCGGTCCGATCATCCTGACAGTGGCTGTGTACGAGGGGCGCCGCGTGCGCATTACGGTGACGGATAAGGGCATCGGCATTCCGGACATCCCCAAGGCGATGGAACCGCTGTTCACCACCGGGAATCCAGAGGAGCGCTCCGGCCTGGGGTTTGCGGTGATGCAGAGTTTTATGGATAAGGTGCAAGTGATCTCCCGCCCGGACCGCGGCACACGGGTGGTGCTGACCAAGCAGCTCGCGGACCGGAGAGCAGCCTCTACATAAAAAAGGGAAAGAGGCGGTCATCGAAATGGTAACGGATCAAATCCGGCGCAGTACGTTTATAGAAAAAAATTTGGGGCTGGTGCATTCCTGCGCGGGGCGCTTCCGCGGCAGGGGGATCGAATACGACGACCTGTACAGCGCAGGCTGCATGGGGCTGGTAAAGGCTTATGACGGCTTTGACGAAAACCGGGGCGTGTGCTTTTCCACCTATGCGGTGCCGGTGATCCTGGGCGAGATCAAAAAACTCTTCCGGGACGGCGGCACGGTAAAGGTCAGCCGTTCAATCAAGGAGCTGGGCCTGCGCATCAACGCGGCGCGGGAGCAATATATCAAGCGGTGCGGTGTGGAACCCAGCGTCACCCAGCTGGCCCAGCTGCTGAACGAAACGCCGGAGGCAGTTGCGCTGGCCATCCGCGCCTCCATGCCCACCATGAGCCTCACCCCGGAGGGGGAGGATGACGAACACCAGATGGACATTCCGGTGGAATCGCCGGAGGAGGAGCTGGCCGACCGCATCAGCCTGGGGGAGGTGATGCGGAGCCTGCCGGAGCAGGACCGCAGGCTGATCCAGCTCCGGTTTTACGGCAACCGGACCCAGAGCGATACCGCGAAGCTGCTGAA
>CAZYAX010000106.1:0-5646 GCA_964646195.1 uncultured Faecalibacterium sp.
GGCCTTCTTGGTGGTGCGCTTGCGGGCAGCGGGCTTTTTGGCCGGCTTCTTCTCCGCAGGCGCGGCAGCCTCGGCAACCTCGGCGGCGGGGGCCGCTTCTTTGGCGGCCGCCTTCTTAGAGGTGCGCTTACGGGCGGGCTTTTCCTCCGCAGGCGCGGCGGTTACGGCAGCTTCGGCCTCAACGGAGGCGGCAGCCTCCGCAGGTGCAGCAGCGGCTTCGGCTCCGGCAGCTTCAGCGGCGGGCTCAGCCTTCCTGCGAGGGGCGCGCTTGGCGCGGTCCTTTACCTCGCCGATGGTCCACAGCTGATCGTCCCCGTTTACGTCCTGCCAAATTTGCAGGTTGGCCCCGGCCGGGCTGCCCATGCCCACGGTGTCGATGCACTTGCCGCTGGCCCATTGGGACAGCAGCTTGACCGTGCCCTCGCGGGTGGGTTCCACGATCCACAGCTGGGTGGAGCAGCCGGCGTCCTCCCACTGATGCAGCCAGGTGCCGTTGACGGTGCCGGACATCATCAGGTCGATGCACTTGCCGGTGGCGCGGTTCTTGATGCAGTAGACGCCGTCCCCCGCGCGCACAAAGCTCCACTCCTGAGTAGGCTTGCGGTTATATTCCCCAAGGCGGAGATCGGCGCCGTTTTGTGCGGCCTCCACTGCCTCGATCACGCTGCCGGACCGGCTGGCGATCGTGTAAAAGCGATCGGCGGCGATCACAGTTTGAGCGATAGTTTTCATTGAAATTTCCTCCATTTCATGGTGCAAACAACCAAAAACGTCTTTTGGATTACTGCGAATTATACCACATATCGTGATTTTTTACAAGAAGTCTGTCCTTTCTTCGGCGTTTTATACAGAATCTCTCCCACGGGCGCAGGCTTTTTGTTTTTGCGGCTGCAAAATGGAACCTTTTTCGAAGAGAAACAACCTCGACAGAAAGCCTAAAATGGGGTATAATGGTTAGGGAACGTACAAAAGAAAGAAGGAAGCTAAAGTATGCAAGAGGACCGCAGTGCCCAGCAATTCCGCAAAATGACCGAAACACCCATCCCACGGCTGATCCTCAGCCTGGCGGGCCCCACGATTCTCAGTATGCTGATCACCAGCATCTACAACCTGGCCGATACGTTTTTTGTGGGCCGGATATCCACGAGCGCGTCCGGCGCGGTGGGAGTGGTATCCAGCCTGATGGCGATCATCCAGGCCATCGGCTTTATGCTGGGGCACGGCGCGGGCAGCATCATCAGCCGCAGCTTGGGCAGCCATGATACCGATGCGGCCTCCCGGTTTGCCTCCACCAGCTTTTTCACGGCGCTGGCGGCGGGCAGCGTGCTGACGGCGATCGGGCTGAGTTTCCTCACGCCATTTATGCGGCTGCTGGGTAGCACCGAGACGATCCTGCCCCACGCGCGGGCGTATGCCATGTACATCCTTATCGCCGCGCCACTGATGATGGCCAGCCTGGTGATGAACAACATCCTGCGGTATGAAGGCAAGGCGAATTTTGCCATGATCGGCCTCGTGACGGGCGGCGTACTGAATATGGTGCTGGATCCGCTGCTGATCTTCGGTTTCGGCATGGGCACCGGCGGCGCGGGCTGCGCCACGGCCATCAGCCAGGCGGTGAGCTTTTGCATCCTGCTGTCCATGTACCTGCGGGGCAAAACGGTGAGCCGCTTTTCGCTGCGGCTGTTCACCCGCAGTGCAAGGGAATTTGGCAATATCCTGATGACCGGCTTCCCCAGCTTTGGGCGGCAGGGCCTGGCCAGCATCGCCAGCATGCTGCTCAACATCGCGGCCCGCACCTATGGCGACGCTGCCGTGGCGGGCATGAGCATCGTATCCCGCATCTTTATGTTTATTCTGTCGGTGTCGCTGGGTGTGGGGCAGGGCTTCCAGCCCGTGGCGGCGTTTAACTTTGGCGCAAAAAAATACCGCCGTGTGCGGCAGGCCACGCTGTTCACGATCGGCAGCGGGGCGGTGTTCCTCACAGCCATCGTGGTGCTGTGCTGGATGAATGCGGAGCCGCTCATCCGCCTGTTCCGCGACGACCCGGCGGTGACGGCCATTGCTCTGCCCGCCATGCGCTATCAGTGTCTGGCCATGCTGCTTCAGCCTGTGATGGTGAGCACGAATATGCTGTTCCAGAGCATCGGCAAGGCGGGCCGCGCCACCTTTTTGGCCTGCTGCCGGCAGGGCATCTGCTTTATTCCGCTCATCCTCACCCTCCCGCATCTGTGGGGCGTGGTGGGCATCGAGGTGTGCCAGCCCATCGCGGATGTGCTCACCTTTGGCATCTCGCTGCCCTTCCTGATCCAGTACCTGCGGGAGCTGGCCCGGATGGAGGAGGCATAGGGCGCTCTCGCCCGTCACGGCTGGCGCTCCGGTACGCAGGCCGGCAGCCTTGTAAAACGCCTTCATACATTTATAACCGCTGGCGCCCTGCTTTTTTGCAATAAAACGGGGAGCCGTTTCGTATTGTCAGCAAAAGAGCCTCTGCCGTAGCGGAGCATGGAGCCAAAAGCGCCGGCCTGCCCGGGTCAGGGGCGCTTGGAATGCAAAAATTTGGGGACGGGAGGTTATGTATATGAGGATGCAAAGGGCTTGGAGCCGCATGGGCCGGGCTGGTGTCTGTGTGGCGCTGGCCGCAGCGGTATTGTGCGGCTGCGGGCAGCAGCCGGCCAGCCAGTCGGCGCCGCCGGCGGAACAGGCGGCTTCCCTTTACAATGAAGAGCTGCTGAACGACGGCATACTGCGGGTGCTTTACACCGAGGCGGGCAATACGGTACTCTGCGGCTCGAAGGTGCTGCACCAGGGGTCTCCGGCCGAAACGGTGTCGCTGTTGCAGGACGAGGTGACCGGCGAGACCGGTTATTACATGATCAGCGGCGGGCAGGAGGATGACCCCGCCGTGCGCACCAGCCGGGTGTATGACCGCACCGGTGCGCTGGTGTACGACTGCGGCTCGAACAGCGTGGCGAGCCTGGCAGGCGGCAAGCTGCTCCTACACGATTATGTTGGGTATGATTTCGAGACCATGCGGAACTACGATTACCGCATGGTGGACCTCGCCACCGGGGAGGAGCTGCCCTTGCCGGAGGCGGCCCACAGTTGTTTTTCGGATGGGGCGGGGAACTTCCTTGCTGTGATTGCAGAGCAGGCCGGCGCCGTGGACGCGGACAGCCCGGAATACTGGACCAGCTACAACCAGATGTGCTACCGGAGCACAACGGTTCTTTACGACGGCAGCCTACAGCAAATGGCCTGCCTGGAAAACTGCCGCGGTTCGCAGATCTACGACTGGTTTGGCAGTTCCCTGGTCGGCTGGGTGCTGCTGGAATTCGGTACTTCGGACGAGCAGGAGGACACCATCGTTACCAAGCTCTATTGCCCGGCCACCGGGGAAATGATCGATGATTTTGTGAACTTCTGCGGCCGGGGGCTGATCTGTGCCGGCACCGAGGAGGCCGGCTACCGAGTGCGGCGGCTGGATTCCCCCACCGTACTGGGCGAGTACGCCTGGCCCTGCGAGCTGTATCTGCCGGAGGTTTCGCTGGTGTGGCGGTCCAGCGGCGGGGCAGGCAGTTACGGCTATGGCTATTATGAGGTCAAGCCGGACAGCAACGGGTACTATGAAGCAAAGCCGGGCAGTGACGATCTTCGGCGGCGGGTGCAGTACGATTGCAGCCAAAACACGGCTGTGCTGATGTTTGAGGACGGCGAGCTGTGCATCTATGACCTGGAAGGGCAGGCTGCGCCGCTGCTTCGCACCCAGGTGGAGCTGCCGGCCAATCTGTATAGAGCGTCGGTCAGCGCGATCGACGGCAGCTACGCGAGCATTGCCTGCTACGACAACGACTACAACACGATCTGCACCCTCTTCTATGGCCCGGAGGGGCTGCTGTACCGGCGCGAAAATCCGGACGACGACTTCTGCTACTACCTGGCCAACGGCGAAAACGGCCCTGTGTTCTCAGCAGGGCGCGATGGGCCGGGAGGCACTTCGCTCACCGATGTGATCGATACGAACGGCAATGTGCTGTGCAGCGGCCTGGCCTTTGCTTACCAGGACGGCGAGGTGCCGGCCGGCATTTTCCGGGCGCGCAAGGGCTTTTTGAACGGCTGGATGACGGCCAGCGGCGAGTGGGCCTACTGCGAGAGCATCTTCCGCACGCTGGGCGCGGAGGACGGCAGAAACTATTATTGGTAACCGGCCCGCCGGAGCGAAGGGGCTTTTGGCCATGCGGCATATGTCAGGGCGCCGGGCAGCCTTTTCCCTGCGGATGAAAAAAAGTTTGCAGCTGACTTCCGGCTCAGGGGAACGGACTTTCCATGAAGCAGCCTTGCGGCTCAACCAGGAGACAGAGAACCTGACCCTGCTGCCCTACAGCTATTGTATCACGGGTAACTCAAAGCCTGCTGATCTTATGGAGTGAACTTGGCAGATTCCCTTACAAAATCATCTGCAAATCTTATTATACGAGGAGATTTTACAATGAAAGATACGAAGCTTTCCCGCCGAACCTTCCTGCGCGCACTGGCGGCCTGCGGCGCTGCCGGCGCACTGGCGGCCTGCAATCAGCCGGCGTCTTCCCAGCCGGGCAGCACGTCCCCGGCAGAGCCAGACAGCGTTTCCACGGTAGAGGCGGAGCCTTTCCTGGAGGAGGCGGAGTACCCGCTGGTGGACGGCAGCACCGCCTGTATTCCTCTGATGGCCCAGATGATGGCCGATGCCACCGGCATGGAGCTGGAAACGGCCCAGAGCTGTATCTCGGTGAGCACCACCGCCTATGCCTGGGAGCGCATCGGCGTGTGGGATGACGAGGTGTGCAAACTGCTGGTGGTGTATGAAGCGCCCGACTATGTGAAGGAGGAAATCGAGGAGAGTGGGATCGAGCTGGAGCAAAAGCCCATCGGCCGGGACGCGCTGGTGTTCATCGTAAATGAGAACAACCCGGTGCAAAGCCTGACCCGGCAACAACTCTTGGATATTTATGCAGGAAAAATTACAAACTGGAAAGACGTGGGTGGCGAGGACCGGGAGATCATCGCCTTCCAGCGCGGGGAGGACAGCGGCAGCCAGACCCTGTTCAAAAAGCTGCTCATCCAGGATAACCCCCTCATGCCTGCGCCCACCGAGCTGGCCCCCACCGATATGGGCGGCCTGATCGACAGCGTGGCCACCTACAACAACAGCGCCAACGCCATCGGCTTTTCGGTCTACTACTATGTGGATCAGATGTACAGCCAGCCGGGGCTGCGGCTGATCTCGGTGGACGGCGTGATGCCCTCGAACGACACATTGGCGGACCAGAGCTACCCGCTGTGCAACGAGTTTTATGCGGTGGTGCGCGCCGGCGCGGAGGCCGGCAGCCCGGAGCGCCGGCTGTACGAGTGGCTCTCCACGGAGGAAGGGCTGGCCTGCATCGAAAAATCCGGCTATGTGGCGGTAAAGGGCGCATAGCCCAGCCGCACAGAGGCGAGCATAAACAAAGCAAAGTATAAAAGAGCGGAGGCAGTCAAAAACGATGCGTCCGCTCTTTTTGTCATAGGGCAGTCTTTGGGCAGAATACCATGCATTACCAAAAAGTAGGCACTCTGAGAAAGCAGTGATACAATAGAATTAAGGAAGCTCTGAATAAATCTGGTATG
>CAZYAX010000107.1:0-5628 GCA_964646195.1 uncultured Faecalibacterium sp.
TGTGCTATAATGCACGACGGAAAACAGCATACAATCGCTCTTTTTTCATTGCTCCGGTACGCAAATGAAGGGCAGAAAGGGGGAAGGATCGGGTTGCTGTGAACCAAAGTGCCGGGCGTATGGACCTTGAAAACAGAATATTGCCGCTGTTTTCCGGAACACAAAATTTTGCTTGCCGGCTTATGCAGCCCTTTGCGTTTTCCACGAAGCGGCGCACAACGGTTCCTGCCGGTTGTGCGGGCTCCTGGCCAGACCGCTGCTTTGCCGTCCTTTTGCCGGCAAAAGCCGGTAAGCGCATGAAAAATCAGGAAAGGAGCATTGCAAATGCACCAAAAAACAGTACTCAGGCACGCAGTGATCGGATTTCTGACATGGTTCGTCATCCTGTCCTGCGCGCTCATGGCGTATGCAGAGGAAAATACAAAGTTCAACGGCATGCCGCCGGAACCGTATACCTCTGTATATGAAGAAAATTCAGACACACAAACTTTTACCTGCCGCAAGGACGGCGCGGGCCTGTACGAACAGCTGCGGGCCTGTTATGCGCCTTATGAGACCGAGGAAAAGCGCATCGGCTTCCAGCTGCTGGAGGGCCGCACCATCGCGGCAGAGCTCTGGGAAGACAGCGGTGTGCTGGAACTGAAAAACGGCCAGGACTACGCGGTGAAAATGTCGATCGGCTACCGCGGCGCCGATGGGGAATATATACAGGGGATTTTCATCGAGCAGCCGCAGATGATCTCGACCGAATTGTTCTGCGACGTGACCGTCCGCATCACCGGCGCGGTGGGCAGCGAGATCACTCTGAACGATACGCCCATTCAGGACACGATGCAGAGTATGCAGGTGTTCGATTACAGCGATGCAGTCCTGCAGGCCGGTGACACGGCCGGGTACACCTGCCAGGTGCTGATGAACGGCGTGATGCAGGGTCCGGATGAAAACGGCGAATACCGCCTGGGAGAGCTGGACGCGCAGACCGAGATCGAGGTGCAGTATGCCCGCACCAACGTGTCCTGCGGGACGCCGGCCAATGCTACGGTGGGGCTGGTGAGCAAGGCGGACCGCTTTGTAGTCACGGTGACGCCCGACGCGGGCTACGCGGTGGCGGCCATCCGCATCAATGGCGCGGTGCAGGCGGATACGGTCTACAGCGGCGGTGTGGCAGAGCTGACCGTGGAAAACGGCGGCGCGGAGGAATACTTCGTGACGGCGGATGTCGTGCGGGAGCAGATCGCGGCAAAGCCGTCGCCCGCTCTTACCTGCCGCGCCGGCTGGGAAGATACGCTGACCGAGCAGCAGGTGTTTGACGCTGCGGTGGACGCGGCGCGGTGCGTCCCGGCCAACCTGACCGTGGACGATGTGGAGATCGAGTATCAGGTGAACGGCGCGGGCGACTGGGCCGCGCTGGGCAGCCAGCAGGCGGGCCGCCTGTTTGGCGAGGCGGAGCAGGAACTGATCCGCGTGCGCTATCTGGGCAGCGGCGACGGCCAATACCTTGCGTTTACCGGCGAAGAAATCAGTGTTGCCATTCAGCATGAGCAGCGGGACCTCTGGCTGGAGCAGCCGGCCCACGGCGTCATGGCGAGCCAGGAGACCGGCGACGGCGGATACCGGATCACGGTGGTTCCGGATGACGGCTATGCGGTGGCGCAGGTCACCACGGCGGAAGGCCGGGACGAGGCCATTGTCCGGCAGGATGTGACCTTTGCGGACGGCACGGCGTCCCTGACCCTTTATAATGTAGGAACAGACGGATGCACGGTGGCGGCAGATATCGTAAAACAACAGCTGGCGGTCTTAGGGACGCCGGCTTTATTGTTGCGCGAGGGAGAGAGCTACACCGAGCCGCAGCTGCGGGAGATGGTCTTTGACGCGGCTGTGGACACGGCCGGGAGCGTGCCCGCCGGCCTCACGGCGCAGGATGTGGAGATCCGGTATCTGGCGCAGGAGGGCGCGGCAGCCGCAGGCGGAGAAAGGCTGGACTACCAGCCGGGCGACGGAGGCGGACATGCCTTTGGCGAAAAGGACACCGAGCATATTTATATAGTATATAACGGAAGCTGGAACGGCCAGTACAGGGCCATCACACAGGAGCTTGACCTGCGGTTGCAGCGGACAAGGCTCTTTCGGATTCGAGCGGAAATAGACGGCGCTGCCCCAGAACAGGGCGGCGCCGTATTTTATGCGGTGCGCGGCAGCGAGAGCCGCGTGATCGAGGACGGCAGGGTGTGGGAGGACGGCGAAACGGTGCATCTTGTGGTGCAGCCCGTCACCGGCTTTCAGTATGAGGTCACGGTAAACGGCAGCGTTTTGCCCTGTCAGGAAGATGATACCTATATCCTTGGCGTGATCGCGGAGGATACGCTGGTTCAGGTGCATTACTGGCCGTCCAACGTGGACATCGTGGATGCGGGAAATTCCACCGTGCAGATCGGCGTGCCGGACGAGGCCGGGGCCATCGCCGTGCAGGCCAGCCCGGCGGAGGGCTATGCGGTCACGGCGGTTTTGCTCAACGAGGAGGCGCTGCCGGATGTGACCTATCAGGACGGCACGGCCTTTGTGACCCTGACGCCGGAGCAGGCGCTGCTGGAATGCCGCCTCACGGTGGAAACGGTGCAGGAAGGGCTGGCCGTCCGCTCCACGGACCTGAGCGGATACGAAGCCATTGACCCGTCGCAAATGAAAACGATCCTGTTGGAGCAGGTGCTGGATGCCGGGCAATGCGTGCCTGCGCTGACGCCGGAAACAGTTGCAATGGAATACCAGGCTGCGGTGGAGGTGCCGGCGCTGGGCTGGAGCGGGACGCTGTGGCTGCCCGTGGACGCTGCGCCTCAGGATGCGCTGGAAAAGCTCCCGGCAGAGATCGCCGCACAGCTGGGCGGCGACGCCGCAGGCATAAAGCTGCTCCGCTTTGGGCGGCAGGCCGTCGAGACGCTGCGCGTGCGGTATTTGGGCAGTGCGCAGTACCGCCCGTTTGCGCAGGAGATCACGGTGAACATGCCGGATCACCGCGCGCCGTCCGAGATCCATCTGCGGGCTGCGAGCCTCGCGGTGGAGTACGGGTGTACCGAGGCGGAGCTGAAAGCGCAGCTGTTAGCCCTTGTGGAGGGGATCACCTCCGAGGGAGCGGCCGTCGCCTGCACACCGGAGGAGCTGACTGTGGAGGCCGAAGGGGATCTGACCGGCACAGGGACCCATACGGCAGCGGTTATTTATAAAGGAAATGCGGACTGCAAGAGCGCGTCCGCAACGGTTGAGGTGACGGTCGTGGCGGGAGCCGCGGCCGTTTCTTTGCGTGTGGAGGATGTGGTGACCTACGGCGAGCTGTACGACATCCGTGTGCGCACCAGCAGCGACGATCTGTGCTATGCTCTGGTGGTGGCGTGTACCAAGGGCGATAAGCGGGGATATATCTGCATCAACCTCTCGGATACGGCCAAGGCGCAGATGCAGGTGAACCTGCCCGGGCACGAGGGCGTCACCGATCTGTACAAAACGGCCTTTGCCGCCGCAATGGAGGGCAGCACGCTGACCGAGGCAATCGAGTCGCTGGAGGAGTTCGTGGGCAAATACGGCGCATACATGCCGGGCTTGCAGCTGGAAAACATCATCGAGCTGCTGAACCAGATCCGGCCGCAGATCCCGCTCTCCCAGTGCAGGGTATGCCTGGACGACACCTTTACCCAGACGGGCGATTATTTTGTGGGCGTGATCACGGTGGACGCCAACTACCAGAAGGCGAAGGATACTACGAGCATGACCATCCAGCGCAACGGCAGCGGCGTTTCGTTGGAGTGGAACAACCAGGGCAAAACGTTCCAGATCATGTCCCGCAGCCAGGCGGCGTACACAGATTTTGGCGCGACCCTGTATGATGAAAACGTGGGCACGACCAATAAATCGGTGAAAAACAGCGTCGTTACCTTTTGCGCGGGCATGACGTTCGACAAGAAGCCGTTCATCTCGTCCGTGGGGCCGGAGGCGGCCGGGGTGTATGTGCAGGCGGCGTTTGTGGTCAACTCCGCCTATGAGGCACAGAGGATGTTCCGCGGGATCGTGATCTTGAACACATGATAACCGGCTGCGCAGCCGAAGAAATATGGCGCGCCAACGCCCTGTAATTAAAAAGTAAAGGCTCTCAACAGGGTGCGGCACGCAAAAATATCGCATCTGCGCTATAAAATGCAAAAAAACAGCGTGTATTGCCAAACGGCGGTACACGCTGTTTTTTTGGTGGTGAGGCATTATACAAAATACCCCTCAAAGCAGTGCAGGTCCTCCTGCTTGACGATGCCCTCGAGGTACAGCCCCTCCGGGCGGTATTCCTCCGCCGAGACGCTGCCGCGCTCCCGCATGGGGGCGGCCAGGCCCAGCTTGTCGTAGGGCAGCAGCACGCGGACGGTGCGCACCCGGTCGCTGAGGATCGCGTCCAGCCGCTGGAGCAGGGCGTTGAGCCCGGCGCCGGTTTTGGCGCTGGTGAGCAGGATGTCCGGGTCGTAGGAGAGCGCGCCGGGCTTATCGCACTTGTTGTAAACGGTGAGGCGGGGGATATCGCCGCAGTCCAGGCTGTCCAGCACCTCGCCGGTCACGGCCAGCTGCTGCTCCCGCTGCTCGTCGCTGGCGTCGGCCACGCAGACGATCACGTCCGACCAGGCGGCCTCCTCCAAGGTGCTCTTGAATGCCTCCACCAGATGGTGGGGCAGGCGGGATACGAAGCCCACCGTGTCTACCAGCAGCACCGCCAGGCCGCTGGGCAGCACCAGCTTGCGGCTGGTGGGGTCCAGCGTGGCGAACAGCATGTCGGCCTCGGCCACGCTTGCGCCGCACAGCGCGTTCAGCAGGCTGGATTTGCCCACGTTGGTGTAGCCCACCAGGCTGACCACCGGCATACCGGTCTTGGCGCGGGCCTTGCGGCTTTCGCCGCGGCGCTTTTCCAGTTCATCTAAGCGCTCGGCCAGCGCGTCGATGCGGGCGTGTACATGGCGGCGGTCCAGCTCCAGCCTGGTCTCGCCCGCGCCGCGCCGCGCGCCGCCGCCGCCACCGCCGCCGCCGCCCTGGCGGCTGAGCGCTTCGCCCATGCCCTGCAGGCGGGGCAGCCGGTAGCGCAGCAAGGCCAGCTCAGTTTGCAGCTTGCCCTCGTTCGTTACAGCGCGGCTGCGGAAGATCTCCAAAATGAGCATCGTGCGGTCGATGACCTCAATGCCCAGCGCGGCGGCGATGTTGCGCAGCTGGCTGCCGGTGAGTTCGCCGTCAAACACGGCGCATTCGGCCTGCAGGTTCTCCGCCGCAAGGCGGGCCTCCTCCAGCTTGCCGCTGCCCAGCACGGTGCCGGTCTCGGGCGTTGCGCGCTTTTGCACCACCTCGCCCACAGCCTGCATATGGTTGGCTTCGCACAGGGCGGCCAGCTCGGCCAGGCTGCGCGCGCAGTCCCACGCGCCCTGGTCCAGCGCCAGCAGCAGCACCGGCGTGGGGGGCGTTTCGACTAAAATATCGTATAATTCGCTCAAAATCGGTTCCTTTCTGTTGTGGCAGCCGGGAAGGCCGGCCGTGTCCATGCGGCAAACGGCCGCGGTAAGGTGCGTTGAACCATAAACCGGGCTTCAGCCGGCAGCCCCTTTGCTTAGG
>CAZYAX010000108.1:0-5609 GCA_964646195.1 uncultured Faecalibacterium sp.
GATTTATTCAGAGCTTCCTTAAGCGAAAACATTGTGTCTTGCAAGGGCTGCGGCCATCCGGCGCGCCCAGGCCGGGCAGGCCACCTCGTCCAGAGTCGAAAACGGCAGCGGGTGCTCCTGATGGCTGCGGCGCACGGCGCTGTAGCACACGGCGGCTAATGCCACAGCGCTGAACACGTCCACCAGCGAGTGCTGGTCCAGCAGCACGGTGGACGCGCAGATGGCAAGCGTCATCCCGGCGGTCAGCGCGCGGAACCATACGGCCCGGATGGCCTTGCTGTCGAACACGGCAAACGCCAGCACCACTGTGGCATAGACGTGCATGGACGGGCAGACGTTATAGGGGTTGTCGATGGTCTGGATGTAGTTCACCAGCCGGGTAAAAACATCCTGCTCCGGATGGGGCCCGCGCAGCGCCAGCCCGGTGGGGAACACCAGATAGACCATCAGCGTGATGAACGAGCCCCAGGCAAACGCATCGTACACGCGCCAGAACTCCCGCACCGAGAGCAGGAAGATCAGCACAAACAATCCCGGCGCCCACACAAACCACGCATAGTAGGGCACGATGGCGTAGCGGCAGAACGGCACATACCGGTCCAGCGGGAAGTTGATGATATGGTAAGTACGGGGCAGCTTTTCCAGCAGCCAGAAGCAGGCTACAAAAAACAGCTCGTAATACACGGCAAACGAAAAAGGGTGATAGCGTAGCGCCTGGGATACCCGGTTCTGCGCACAGCGAATGGTGCGGGTAGACATAATTCCGTACTCCTTGTCGTTTCATTCGTGGGCAGGCGGCATGGGGAGCCAAACGGAGGCCGCCTCCCCTCTATCTTTTTATACGAATGAGCCGACCCTCTGGCTGCACAAAACAAAAATTTCACATTCCCCCAGCCTGCCCGCGCAAACGCGGCGCAAAAAACGCTGCTCTGACTCTACAACGAATCCGAGCGGCGTTTTATTTCAGGAGCTTTATGAGAATTTTACTTCCTGCCCGTCCGGCCGGAAGAACCGGACGTATTTTTGCCATTTTTCCTCTGAGAGACTGCGCCGGTAGCATTGCGCCAGCTGGCGCACGGCTTCCCCGGCCGCAAGGGGCGCACTGCCCGGGCAGGGCAGCGCCAGCACCCGGAACCAGACGCCGAACAAGTGCTCGATCCAGCCGGTGTCCTGCGCGCCGCAGCGGGCGTAAAAGCCCAGACGGCGCTCGGCCATGGCGGGGTCGGGCGCATGCTCGGGGCACTCGGCCTCGATGACGATGGCCTGCGCGTCCCCTTCGCAGCCGGGCAGCGCGGCCAGCAGCTTTGTCCCCAGGCCCGCGGCGCGCCAGGCCGGCAGCACCGCAAAATAGTCCAGCTGGCTGATGGCGCAGCCCGCCGGGCGCACCATCAGCAGATAGGCGGCGAGGCTGCCGCCCTCAAACACGCCCCACGCATGGCCGTCGCCGTGCGCAGAAGTGTCCAAAATGGTTTGCAGGTCCTTCAGCTCCGCTTTGGGAAAGTCGCGGCGCATCTCTTCCTCGTACAGTCGCGCCTGCTCCTCCAGCGTCAGCAGCCGCCAGGTCATACGATGCGTTCCCCTTTCCGGATCACCGCTTTGATGTCCAGCGCCTTGTCCGCCAGGATCACGTTGCCCCAGCGGCCCGGCGCAAGGGAGCCGTAGTTCGCGTCCACGCCGATGCTGCGGGCCGGGTTTTCGCTGGCGGCGCGCACGGCGCTCTCCAGCGGCACGCCCATGTCCAGCACGGCGCGCTTCATGCAGTCGTACAGGCACGTTGCGCTGCCCGCGATCACGCCGGGGTGCTCGGTGAGGGTGGCGCGGGGGCCCTGCACCGTGACGGCCTGGCCACCCAGGCTGTATTGCCCGTCCGGCAGGCCGCAGGCCATCATGCTGTCCGCGATGAGCACGACCTTGCTGTCTCCAAACACGTCAAAGGTAAAGCGCACCATGGCCGGGTGGATGTGGACGCCGTCGGTGATCAGCTCCACCTCCGCGCCCGCCTCTTTGGCCGCGATGATCGGGCCGGGGTCGCGATGGGTGATGCCGGGCATGGCGTTGTACAAATGGGTCATGTGGCGCGCGCCGGCGGCAAAGGCCGCCTTGGCCGTGTCATAGCTGGTGCAGGTGTGCGCCAGCGAAATGCACGCTTCGCCCCCGCACTCCCGGATGAATTCCAGCGCGCCCGGCTCTTCGGGAGCAATGTCCACCAGCTTGATGAGGCCGCCCGCGCGGGCCTGTAAGCGCCGGAACATGCCTGCATCGGCGGCGTGGACGTAGGCGGGGTTCTGTGCGCCCACCTTGTTGGGGCTGATGAACGGCCCTTCCATGTTGATGCCCACCAGATCCGCGCCGCGCTCATTCTTATGCGCAGCGGCCGCATCCATCACCTTGCCCAGGATGTCCTCCGGAAAGGTCATGGTCGCCGGGCAGATGGCGAGAATGCCCCGGCTGGCTTCAAAGTCCGCCAGGGCCTGGATGGCCTCCTCCGTACCGTCACAGAAATCGTATCCCACCGCGCCGTGGAAGTGGATGTCCACCAGGCCGGGCAGCGCGTACAGCCCCGCGGCGTCCAGAATTTCTTCCCCCGGCAGGGGGGCGGCGTCTGCGGCGATGCGGCCCTCCCGGATGACAAGATCGCCCGGCACAAAGGTGTGGGCCGGCGTATAGACCAGCGCATTTTTCAGGATCATAGCGTTCCCCTTTCTCTGTTTACAGGCTCCCAGGGGCGGGCCAGGCGGTCCGCTTTGGTGCCAAAAAGCCGCCTGCAAGGCAAGGTTCCTCACAGGCGGGATGACTGTGGCCTGCCCAGATGCACCGCGCCGGACATGCCGTGCAGCGCAGCTCCTCACAGGCGGGATGGCCGCTTACAGCAGGCTCAGGGCTTCCTCGTCGCCCACGATGGTGAAATCGGGGTGCATTTGCAGGATGGATGCGGGGCACTCGGGCGTGACGGGGCCGGTCACCGCCGCCTTCACGGCCTCGGCCTTGTTTTTGCCGTTGGCGATCAGCAGCACCTTGCGCGCCTGCATAATGGTCTTGATGCCCATGGTGTAGGCCTGCTTGGGCACCAGATCCTCGTTGCCGTCAAAGAAGCGCTTGTTGGCCTCGATGGTGGCCCGCGTCAGATTCACGCAGTGGGTGCCCAGCTCAAAGGCCGCGCCCGGCTCGTTGAAGCCGATGTGGCCGTTGGGGCCGATGCCCAGCAGCTGTAAGTCGATGCCGCCCACGTTGTGGATAATGGCGTCGTACTCGCGGCAGGCCACGGCGGCATCCGGCTCGGAGCCGTTGGGCACATGAATGCGGTCGGGCTGCACGTTCACACAGCTGAAGAAGTTCTTCTGCATGAAGTACCAGTAGCTCTGCTCATGGTCGCGGGGCAGGCCGCGGTACTCATCCAGGTTGACGGTGGTCACCTCCGAAAAATCGATGTCCCCCTTGTTGAACCAGTCGATCAGCTGGGCATAGGTGCCCACCGGCGTGCCGCCGGTGGCCAGACCCAGCACGCAGTTGGGTTTCATAATGACCTGTGCCGAGATGATGTTGGCCGCCTTGCGGGACATATCCTTGTAGTCTTTTGCGCGAATGATTTTCATGGTCCTTTACCTCCTGTTATTCATAAGCACATTCTGCCTGGGGAAACTTTTGACGGAAACAGCACCCTGCGCCCACCAGTCCGGCGTTGTTTTGCAGCGCGGCGGCCCGGGGTATCCCAAAAAGCCTCCGGCCCGATCCGGGCCGCGCGCCCGGGCTTCGGCCGCGATCCGGCCAGAAGCCCCATATACAAAAAGCCGCGGGTGGCCCAAACAGCTGCCCGCGGCACAGTTTATTCCGGAAGGGACCAGTCTTCCATCACAGAGAAACGCTTGCTCCGGCTGCGGCCGGTACCGTGCAGGCACAGGCCGCGCCGGTGCGGGAAGCCGCCTCGGATGCCGGTTACAGCATCTTCTTCAGCTCATCGTAGACGAATTGAACCTTGGTGCCGATGATGACCTGGCAGGCGTTCTTGCTGGGGCGGATCACCCCGGCAGCGCCCGCGGCCTTGACGGCCTTTTCGTCGATCGCGGTGTAGTCCTTGATCTCAAAGCGCAGGCGGGTGGCGCAGTAGTCCAGGTTGGCCACATTCTCCTTGCCGCCGATGGCCTTGAGCACGCCCGCGGCCACCTCGGTAAAGTTGTTGTTGGCCAGCACGACCTTCTTCTCGGCTTCCTCGTCGTCGTCCTCACGGCCGGGGGTCTTGAGGTCAAACTTGACGATCGCAAACCGGAACACCACATAGAACACGACGGCAGCGCCGATGCCCAGAGGGATGATCATCCAGGTCCGGGCCGCAGCGGGCAGCGAAGCGGAGAACAGCAGGTCGGTCGCGCCGCCGGAGAAGCTGAAGCCGGCGCGGAAGCCCGTGTAGTAGGTGATGACGGTAAAGATGCCGTACAGCAGCGCGTACACGAGGTACAGCAGCGGGGCGGTGAACATGAACGCGAACTCAAACGGCTCGGTAACGCCGCAGACGAAAGCGCACAGCGCGGCGGAGGCCAGCAGGCCAACGGCGGCCTTCTTGTTCTTCGCGGTGTGGATCATGGCCAGCGCAGCCGCAGGCACACCGAACATCATGCAGGGGAAGAAGCCGGACATATACATGCCAAGGCTCCAGGAAACATCCGCCGAGGTCTTGCCAGCCCAGAAGTTGGTCAGGTCGCCCAGGCCGATGGTATCGAACCAGAATACGTTGTTCAGCGCGTGGTGCAGGCCGACGGGGATGAGCAGGCGGTTGAGGAAGGCGTAGATGCCGGCGCCGATGCCTCCCATACCAACGATAGCTTCGCCCAGGCTGACCAGCCCGCCAAAGACGATGGGCCACACGAACAGCAGCACCACCGACGCCACGATGGACGCCAATGCCGTGGCGATGGCCACGAAGCGCTTGCCGCTGAAGAAGGCCAGGAAGTCCGGCAGCTGGGTATTCTTGAATTTATTGTAGCAGGCCGCTCCGATGATACCGGACAGAATGCCGATAAACGGGTTGGAGATCTTGCTGAACGCCAGCATCGAGCGCTCATTTTCTGCCACAGATGCCATCAGGGTGGTGACAACGCCGGTGCTCAGCAGGTTGGTGATCATCAGCCAGGAAACCAGGCCCGCCAGAGCGGAGGTGCCGTCGCGGTCGTCGGCCATGCCGACGGCCACACCGATTACAAACAGAATTGCCATATTGTCGATCAGCGCGCCGCCCGCCTTGATGAGCAGGAAGCCGACCTTATAGGCCGCGCCGCTTGCGACAAAGCCCTGAACCTCACCGGCCATGGCTGCAGGTGCAAGGAAATAGCCGATGCCCATTAGCAAACCGCAAATAGGAAGGACGGCAACCGGGAGCATGAGAGATTTGCCCAACTTTTGCAGGTATTTCATCATAATAAGTATCCTCCTAGCAAAATCATGTGTGATAAGCAGTGCAATGCCCGGCTGGCCCCCCCCCGCGAGTATTCACAGCTTATTGACAATATTTTAACACATTTTAAAGAAAAAAGATAGATGTTTTCATCACATTAAACGAATTTGTCAAAATGTACAACTTTAAGCGCAGCTTTTTGGAGCAAAACGCAGAAGCTTTT
>CAZYAX010000109.1:0-5603 GCA_964646195.1 uncultured Faecalibacterium sp.
CAGCCGCAGCACCGCGTCGAAAAGCCGGCCCAGCATACTGCGCCGGCAGTCGGAATACTGCACCTCGCGGCTTTTTTCGATGGTTTCCAGCACGTCCTTTTTCACTGCGTACACCTGGCTGTTGTACAGCAGCAGCGTGCCGCACTCAAAGTGCAGGTACAGGCTGCGGTAATCCATGTTGATGCTCCCCACCACCGCCACCTTGTCGTCGCTGACATAGCTTTTTGCGTGGAGGAAGCCCGGCGTATACTCGTAGATCTTTACGCCCGCCGCCAGCAGCGGCGCATAGTACGATCGGGTGAGCCGGTACACCACCTTTTTGTCCGGGATGCCCGGTGTTACGATGCGCACGTCCACGCCGCGCTTGGCCGCCAGCTGCAACGCCGTGAGCATCTCGTGCCCCACCGCCAGATAGGGCGTGAAGATATACACATAGTCCCGCGCCTGCTCCAGAATGTCGCGGTAGACGTTTTCCCCCAGGCACTCCTCATCCAGCGGCGTATCCGCATAGGGTTGCACCACGCCGTCCGTTTCCACCTGCGCGCCTCCGGGCAGGCTGGGCCGGAAGGCCGCGTAGCTGGTCTCGCTGGGGCGGAAGGCGTTCCAGAAGTTAAGGAACATCACGGTGCAGTTCCACACGGCCTTGCCCTCGATGCGAAGGGCCGTGTCCTTCCAGTAGCCGAACCGCTCCTTGCGGTTGATGTACTCATCCGCCAGGTTCACGCCGCCGTTGTAGGCCACATTGCCGTCGATCACCAGGATCTTGCGGTGGTCGCGGTGGTTCATCACCATGGACAGCAGCGGCACCACCGGGTTGAAGGGGATGCAGTGGATGTGGCACCGCTCCATCTGCACCACAAAGTTGGCCGGCAGACCGGTGATGCAGCCAAAATCGTCGTAGATCAGGCGCACATCCACCCCCTGCGCCGCCTTGCGCTTGAGGATCTCCACGACCGCATCCCACATTTCGCCCGGCGTGATGATGAAGTATTCCAAAAAGATGAACTTCTCCGCCTTTTCCAGATCCTCCAGCATACGGACAAACATTGCCTCGCCGCTGGGGAAGTACTCCGCCGCGGTGTTCTCCCAAGCGGGGTACGGCCCATAGCGGGCCACATACCGGCTCAGCCCCGCGCTGCGCGCGTCCAGCTTGCCGGCGTACTCCTCCTGCTGCACCAGATCCTGCGTATGCTGGCGCTCGGTCTGCTCGATCCGGGTGCGCATTTTTTTGGAGGGGCGCTTGTTGCCCAAAAACAGGTACATCATGCCGCCCAGCAGAGGGGACATGCTGATGAGCACGATCCACACGATTTTATAGGCCGGGTTTTCGTCCCTGTAAACGATACGCAGCACCATTACACAGCTGAGGATGGTCAGCCCCAGATTGATCCACGCCGCGTAGTTCGTCAGGCGCATGAACATATAGCCCAGCCACAGAACCTCCAGCAGCACCAGTACCATCGTGATCATGATCCGGTTGAGGATCTTATTGAGATGCTTAAAAATTCGCAGTTTCAGCATTGGGTCTTTCTCCACATACAGCGTATTCTCCGGCGGATGCAGCGCACCGCCGTTCTTTCCATTTATTTATAGTATTTCCTGTATGACGGAAGTATAACGCCTTGCGCAGCAAAATGCAACGGTCATACCCCTCTTTTCGTGTGATATATCACACCGTGGCCGGTTCCCGCCGGGAGCCTGCCGGGCCGGCCGGCTCCCCGCCGCGGGCCTCCTGATTACAGGCTTCTCCTCCGCGGGCCTCCTGGCTGCGGGCATTCATAATGAGCATTTGCAGCCGGTTTTCCACGTTGGCAAAGCTCACGTCCGGGTCATAGTCCAGCGGCAGGATCTGCACGTCCGGATACAGCTCCTTGACCTTGCGGATGATGCCGCGGCCCACAATGTGGTTGGGCAGGCACCCAAAGGGCTGGAGGATGATAAAGGCGCGGCAGCCGCGGGACGCATGGTGCAGGATCTCTCCGGGGATCAGCACGCCCTCGCCCGCGTCAAAGGTGTGGTGGAGGATGGGGTCGCTGGCCTTTACCAGCTCCGGCAGCCGGCAGGCCGGGGTGTACAGCGGGTGCTTTTGGGCGATGGCGTCGGTCATTGCGTGCGCCGCTGCAAAGGCCTCGTCCGCCGTGCGGAACCATAGCTTTTTGCCCAACGGCTTTTTCAAGTGGTATTCCCGCACCTGCATATCCTGATAAAAATAGGTCTTTTGGATCACGTCCGTCATGCGCGCCTCGATCACCTCAAAGCCGTTGTTCTCGAGATAGGCCTCGATGTCGTGGTTTGCGCCGGGGTGGAAATTGAGCAGGTACTCGCCCACGATCAGCACGGTGGGCCGTGGGCTGGAGCGGTCGTACCGCACCGCGCACATACCGTCGATGGCCTTTTGAAAGCCGCTGCGTGCACCGGCGATGCCGCTGTGCTCCAGCCCGGCCACCACTGCGTCCATGCCCGCCTCAAAGGCGCGGTTCGCGCTGCCTTGTTCCAGCTCATAGGGGCGTATCTTGCGCAGCAGCTCCTCCAGCACGTCGATCATGGGCAGCGCAAAGGCCAAATTCAGCGCGCTGGCCAGGTTCATGCGGAAGCCGGGATGCAGGTCGTGGCTGTCCACGTCGTCGTTGGTCAGGATGGGCACCTCCCGGTACCCGGCATCGTCCAGCGCCTTGCGCAGCAGTGCGCTGTAATGGGTCAGGCGGCAGTCCCCGATGTACTTGCCCATGCCGATGGCCGTGCTGTGTACGTCGTACTTTCCGCTGCGCAGGGCCGCCAGCGCCTCGCCGATGACGATCTGCGCCGGGAAGCAGATGTCGTTGTGGACATACTGCTTGCCCAGCCGGATGGCCTCCTCCCGGCCCACAGGCAGCGGCTCCGCCCGGATGCCCTGGCTCTTGAGCGCGGCGGACATGATGCGGCAGAAAGCATGGGAGGTGTTGGGTACCAGCACCACCTTCTCCCGGCGGCACTCCTTCGTAAATTTGACCGGGTACGGGTCCGGCAGCTCCCGGATCTCCGGCGTGCTGCCCTGCCGGCGGCGCATGGCCACCGTCTCCACAAAGGAGCGCACGCGGATGCGCAGCGCGCCCTGCGCATCGCTCTCGTCCAGCTTGAGGATCAGCGGGGTCTTGCCCGAGATCTCCTGCATCAGGCGGATGATCTCATCCGACAGATAGGCGTCGTGGCCGCAGCCAAAGCTCACAAGCTGCACATATTCCAGCCGGTCGCTGCGCGCGGCCAGGATGGCGGCGGACAGCATCCGCGCGTGATAATTGTTCACGATATCCAGACGGCTGCGGTCCAGCTCCACCTGGTTGATCTCCGGCAGGGAGTCCACCGTCAGCACGGGGATGCCCATATTGGTAAACAGCTCCGGCAGGTCGTGATTTACCAGGCGGTCGTTCTGATACGGGCGGGACGCCAGCACCACCGCGTAACGTCCGGTGCGCCCGGCTTCGTCCAGCACCGCCTGCCCGGCCTGCCTGAGCTGCGCCGAAAACTGCGCCTGCGCGGCGTCGCCCGCTGCTATGGCCTGCCGCGTCAGCTCCGCCGGGATGCCGAAGGTCTCCTGCATATAGCCGGTGAGCTGGCGGTCTCTATCCTCGGGGCAGTACCAGTGGAACAGCGGCGCGTCAAAGGGGATCCCCCAACGCTTTTCGGGATTGTCGGAGTTTCGGATGACAATGGGGTATCCCTTGACCACCGCGCACATGGATTCGCTGGTGGACGCGGTGTTCTCGGAACGCACCGTGGTGATGGAGGGCATAAAGATGCGGTCCACGCCCTTTTGCCGGAGATCGCGCAGATGCCCATGCACCAGCTTGGCCGGGAAGCAGATGGTATCCGACGTGACGGCGGCCAGCCCCTGCTCATACAGCGGCCGGCTGCTGGGATTCGACAGCGCCACCTCATACCCAAGCGACCGCCAGAACACCGACCAGAAGGGCATGGTCTCCCAGAAGGACAGCACCCGGGGGATGCCGATGGTCACGCCGCGCGGCGCGGCCAGCGTGGGGGCCGGATATTCCTGGAACAGCAGCTTTTCCCGCAGGTCAAACAGGTTGGGCGCGGTGTCTCTTGCGCGGCGGGTCTGCCGCACCTTCTCGCGCACCGCCTCATCCTTAGGGTCGCCCAGGATCTCGCCGCGCTCGCAGCGGTTGCCCGTGACAAAGGAGCGGCCGTCCGAAAAGCGGATCACGGTGCGGCGGCAGTGGTTGGGGCAGAAGGGGCAGGGCTGGTCGTTCTTCTGCACATATTCAAAGTTTGCCAGGCCCTCGAAGCCGATAAAGCGGCTCCGGCCCGCCGTATGCTGTGCCTCTGCCTGCTGCTTGGTCAACAGTGCCGCACCGATGGCCCCCATCTCGCCTGCATAGGGCGCGCGGGTCACCTCCCGGCCCAGATACTGCTCCAGCGCGCGCAGCACGGCGTCGTTTTTAAAGGTGCCGCCCTGCACCACCACATGCTCTCCCAGTGTGGCCGTGTTGGCAATGCGCACCACCTTAGTGAACACATTTTTGATGATGGACAGGCACAGCCCCGCCATGATATCCTCCGGGCTGCGGCCGTTTTTCTGCTCGGTGATGATGGTGCTGTTCATGAACACCGTGCACCGGCTGCCCAGGTCGGCCGGGTGGCGGGAACGGAACGCCGCCTCCGCCACCTGATCCACCGGGATATTCAGCGACGCGGCGAAGTTTTCCAAAAAAGAGCCGCAGCCCGAGGAACAGGCCTCGTTAAGCGTGATGTTGGTCACGACGCCGCCGTTGAGCCAGATGGCCTTCATGTCCTGGCCGCCGATGTCCAGCACGAAGCTCACATCCGGCACATAGTGCCTGGCGGCCGCCGCGTGGGCCACCGTTTCCACGGTGTGAAAATCCGCGCCATAGGCCGCGCCCAGCATCAGCTCGCCGTAGCCCGTGGTGCCCAGCCCCAACACCTCCAGCCGCACGCCCCGGGCCGTATATTTTTGGTACAGCTCCAGCAGCCCCCGGCGCACCACCCGGATGGGGTCGCCTCGGTTGCCGGCATAAAAGCGATCCACAACCCGCTCGTCCTCGTCCAGCAGCACCAGCTTGGAGGTGGTGCTGCCCGCGTCAATGCCGATGTACACCCGCAGCACGCCCTCCGGCGTGGGCCGGGGCTCATCCAGCGGCGGCGGCACATGACGGGCTCGCCATGCCGCGCACTCGGCCTCGCTGGCAAAGTAAGGCGGCAGCATGGCGCCGCCGGGCGCCGCGCACTCCGCCGCACCCGCTTCCAGCAGGGCGGCCGCGCCGGTCAGCTCCATGGCATCGTCCTCCCCTTCCTGCAAAGGGTAAAGCTCGTCCACGGCAATCGTCACGCCCAGCGCCACGATCGTATCCGCGCGCTCCGGCCGGATGATCTCCTCCTCCCGGAGGCCCAGTCTCTCGGCAAACACACGCACCAGCGTGGGATCAAAGCTGAGCGGCCCACCCTCAAAGATCACCGGCGGGCGTATCTCCAGCCCCTGTGCCAGGCCGCCGATGGTCTGCCGCGCAATGGCATGAAAGGCCGACAGCGCAATGTCCTCCTTGCGGCCGCCTGCGTTCAGGATGGATTGGATGTCCGTCTTGGCGAAC
>CAZYAX010000110.1:0-5589 GCA_964646195.1 uncultured Faecalibacterium sp.
CCGCGTCACCTCGATCTATGAGCACGACGTGCGCCTGCTCCGTCAGGAATGCCCGGACATCTCCCTGATCACCTGCCACGACGAGACGCTGTGTGTAAGCTGGTTCCCCGGCATGGACGGCGCACTGATCGGCTTTGCCGGCTGCGTGCCCGAGCTGATCTGCCCTGCCCGCGAGGTCTTTGCCCACCCGGAGCAGCACACGCTGAAGGAAGCGCAGGACTGGTCCAACCGCATCTATCACATCTCCCAGGCCATTTACGGCGGCGGCCAACCCTCCGGCGAGGCCCACGCCCGTCTGAAGGAGGCGCTTTACCAGCGCGGCATCTTCTCCAACGCGCTGATGCGCAAGCCGGTCCTGCCTCTGAATCAGGAGGAAAAGGATTGGGTCGCCCTTGGCTTGGAGCGCAGCCAGCTGCCCGCCGTCGATATGGAGCAGTACAAATAAAATCGAACGTCTTTCGCATGTCAGGGCGCTGCCGGCGCAGCGCCCTTTTGTTGAATCGCCAATAAAAGAAACGGAGCCTTTTATGAATGAAAAGAACACAAGCGGCGCTGTTTTCGGTTCCGATGTAAAGCGCCTCCCGCTGAAAGAGCTCGTGAAACGGATCGGCCCCGGCCTGATTGCCACCGGCATCGTCATCGGCCCCGGCGCAGTAACCACCTCCGCCATGCTGGGCGCCAATTATGGGTACGATTTGATCTGGCTCATCTTCCCAATCATTTTCATGGGGATCACCTTTATGATGGTTACCAACCGCTTAGCCATCGTCACCGGCCTGCCCACGATCCACGCCATCCGCAAATATTACGGACCAGTTGCCTCCGGCATCGTCAGCATCGCCGTATTCTTGGCCTGCCTGTTCTTTACCATGGGCAACATCTCCGGCACCGGCGCCGGCATGAACCTGATTTTCGGCCTCAACTGGAAGGTTGGCTCGGCAATCATGATTGCGGTCGTGCTCTACTGCTATTTTGCCAAGAATGTCTACTCAAAGGTCGAGAAGATCATCACCCTCTGCATTCTTGTTATGATCCTCTCCTTCTATTTCACGCTGGTCGGCGTCGGCGGCCCGGAGTGGACGGAATTTGGCGCTGGGCTGACGGGCTTTAAAGTCCCCGAAGGCAGCCTCGCTACCGCGCTGGCCTTCATCTCCACCAACGCCGCCGTCACCTCCGGCATCTATGCTACCTATCTTGGCAAGGAAAAGAAATGGAACCGGGAGGACTTATTCAACGGCGTCATGTTCACGGACGCCTTGGTTCACATCATCAGCGTGGTACTGATCTCCGGCTCCATCATCCTCGTGGGCGCGATCGTCCTGCATCCGCAGGGCCTGGAAATCACCGCGCCCGCGCAGCTGGCCGAGATGCTGGTCCCCCTTATGGGAAACGCCGCGCGGTATATCATGGGGTTCGCCCTCGTGGGCGCAGGCTTCTCCTCCCTGCTGGCCAACACGCAGCGCGGCATGGTTTTGCTGGGCGCGGGCTTTGACAAGGATGTCGGGCTGGAAAGCAAATTCATCCGCATCGGCTGCCTGCTCTGCCTCCTCTTTGCCATGGCTATCTGCTACAGCTACGGCGGCTCTCCCACTCAGCTCATCCTTATGGCAAATGTCGCCACCTCCATTGCGACACCAGTCGGCGGCCTGTTCATCCTGCTGCTGTTATGGCGCAGCGACGTCAATGAAGGGTACAAAAAGCCGACGGCGCTTCGGATCTGCATGACGATCAGCTATATTTTCGTCGTAATCATGACGGCATCCGCCCTGTCCACCTCAGTGCCCAAGCTGCTTGCCTCTCTCGGCATCTAACTCCTTTTGTCATGTCCCTCCTTTTTTACCCGCGATCCCCGGCCGCAGTCTTCCAACGTGCTGCGGCCGGGGATTTTTTCACCATTGTTTCCTTATACTTCCCAAGACCTTCCCTGACCCAAACAAAAAAAGGGCGACCCACGTCGCCCTCCGTATAGGGATTCAGCTCTCGCTGAACAGGTTTTTCTTGTTGTGCATGTACACCGACAGCACCAGCCCCACGCAGATATACAGCATGAGCACCGAGCTGCCGCCCGCCGAGTAGAACGGCAGCGTGATGCCGATCACAGGCAGCAGCCACAAGTTCATGCCCACGTTCACGGTCACCTGCGCCAGCAGCGCGCCGCCGATGCCCGCGCAGATGTAGGTGCCCAGCAGGTCCTCGCTGCGGATGCCGGTGGCGAAAGTCTTGACCACCAGCGCAAACAGGATGCCCAGCACGATGGCGCAGCCCACAAAGCCCATAGCGTTGCCGATCCAACAAAAGATAAAGTCGTTGTGGGCGTTGGGCACATTATAATAGGTGCCGTCGAACAGCCCTGTGCCGAAGATCTTGCCGGAGCCCAGCGCGATCTCCCCGCGCTGCTGCTGGTAGATGATGTTCTTCCAGATGGCCTCGCTGGGGGCCCAGCCCGTCTTGTTCTCCGGGTCGATCACCGCGAGGATGCGGTACCACTGATAGCTCTTGCCGATTTTATCGCTGAAAAAGCCGAAGGCAACGGCCAGCGCCCCGGCCAGCAGCGTGGCCGCCGCGACGATGTACTTCCAGCTCAGGCCCGCCGCAAACATCATGCAGCAGCCGATGATGCCATAGATGATGGCCGTGCCGTCGTCGCCCTGGATGTGGATGATCACCATGGGCACCAGCAGGTGCAGCAGCAGCTTGCCCAGCTCCTTGGGCTCGTTGATGCGGCTGCGCACATTGTTCAGATGCATGGCAAAGGTGAGGATAAAGCTGATCTTGGCCAGCTCGGTGGGCTGAAAGGTGAAGCCCGCCAGCTTATACCAGGAGTAATTGTCCGTATCGCCCGCGTTGTACCCGATGGTGAGCGGGCCGATGCTCACGTTGCGGACGACCAGTGTGGGCAGCACCATACCCCAGGTGAGCGCCACATGCACGGGCCACACCTTGACCAAGCTGCGGTAATCGATTTTGGACAGCAGGATTGCGATCACCAGCCCGACGAGCGCCGCGCCGCCCTGCACCACCGCGCGGCGGTAGTCGCCGATGCCGGTGATCTCCCCGGTGAGCTCATCCACCGCAAAGCCGCTGCCCTGCTCGGCCGCCCACGACGCCAGCACCACCACCGCCATAAGGCTATTGAAGATGCACAGCAGCAAGTAGACCCGGTCGGTCCGTTTCATATAGTCACGCACTCCCTTGAGCAAAGAAGCACCACCTTTCTGATCTGGGGAATCCGGCGCGCTCCCTGTGCGCGCCGTGGCCATGGAACATATGGCCGCAGCGAAGGCTTCCCCGTTTACTGGTTAGTATAGCGCAGTCCGGCCGCTTTCGCAAGGCATTGGCCACCCTTTGCCAAAGATTTACAATTTGGCGGCCGGAAGCGGGCATTTTGCGTAAGCTACGCAAAACAGGACCAGATTCTTGCACAAGCCGACAAAATCTGGTATTCTATAAAACAAGGCGCTGCCCATACGATGGTGCGGTTCCCGCTCTCCCGGCTGCATGGACACTTGTATGCAATACCGGCCGGAAAACGGGCTTTTTGTCCCTACCCGGCCATGAAGCACACGGCAGGGAGGGGATGCTTTATGGCATTTGTCAACGAGCGGATGATGCCCGGCACGGCCTACGCATGAAAAGCAGCCGGGCAGCCCTGTGGGAGTGTTCATGCGTAGCCGTGGAAGCCCCAGCCCGCACGGCAGACGAAACTTTTCGGTCCAATATTTCCCTAACGCTTGACAAAGTTTTCCACTCGGCCTACAATCTAAGCAGAGCATTTTGCTTCGCCTTTTTACAACACAATGAGGACATTTCATGGAAAATATTACATATCGGATTTTCTGTCGCTTCGCCACCGGCCTCCTCGCGTTGACCGTTTTTCTGGCAGTGCTCACGCCTCCGGCTGCCCACGCGGCAGACGGGGACATGGCGGCTTCCCTGCAGGCCGGTGAGGATTCTTTAGCATCTTCCCTGGCCTGTGCCGGTGCGGCGGATGCAGACATGGGCGCCCCCTCTTCACAGCCCCGCCTTACCAGCGCCGATGCCGCCGAAATGGGCCGCGCGGACGCCTCAGTAGCCGCGCTCACCGGCAGTGACGCCTACGCCGCCATGCCGCTGGACGAGCGCCGCACCGCCGCCGGCGAGCAGCTGCAGGCGCTGGCCGACGAGGAGCTGATTGAGGGCGGCTCCATTTATTACGACGAGGAGAACGAGATGTTCACCTTCTCCTACGCCTGCGGCGTGCTGGGCGGCGTGCTGCTGCGGGATCTGGATGAGGATTTGCCTGGCGAGAGCGATCCGGTCAACAGCCTGCCGGACGGCGGCGGGGCGGACGCCGGCTTGCTCCAGGCAGAAGAGCCGCCGGCAGGCAACCCGGCCCGGCTGGCAGAAGCCCTGCCGGAAGCCGAAAATGGTTTGGCTCAGGCAGCACAGTCCGCAAATTCCCTGCCCCAGGCCGGGGAGCCGGAGACCCGGGTGCTCACCGGGCAGCTGTTCGGCTTTGCGGATATCTACTACGCCTTCGACAACACGGTAAACAGCACCCGCTACCCCTATTATACCGCCATGCAGCAGTCCTGGAGCGAGGCGGGCCTGGCTACCAAGCTGCACACCAACCTTACCGTCTCGCGCATGAAGCACATCGAAAACAGCGACCTGTGCGTCCTGAGTATGCACGGCTCCTATTATACCTACACCTATGGCCGGCTGTGGCGCAGAACCATCACGGCCCCCATCCTCATCCTGATGGAGCCGTGCAGCTGGTACAAGGATCTGCTCTATGCCTCCGACCTGCTCACCCACCGGGTGATCAAGGTGAACGGCCTGTACTGCCTGCTGCCCTCCTTCTTCCAGCACCACTACCAGCACGGCGAGCTGGACGGCACGATCGTTTTCTCTGAGACCTGCGACTTTTTCGGCTACGACTGCGACTGCTATGAGCTTTCCGGCGCGCTGCTGGGCGCGGGCGCCCGCACTGTGATCGGCTTCCGCAACACGGTGTACTCCACCTACTCCCGCAACGTGATGTGGGACACGGTCAACCAGCTCATCTACGGCGCCACGGTGCAGCAGGCCGTGGATCACGCCATGGATCGCTACGGTGTCAACGACGTGATCTGGTACTCCAGCCTTAGCACCAAACGGCCCCACGCGCTGGCATCCTACCCGCTGTGGGTGGGCGACGGCGGCGCGTATCTGGAGCTGCCATATTGAGGCCGCGCCGGGCCCGCAGGCCACGGGAATGGGCCCCGGACGCCGCCCTGCAGCAGGAGCTGGCTGCGCTGCTGGCGGACGAACGCAATCTGCTCAACACCTTGATCGATGAGCGGCAGCTTGCGCAGGCCGCCCGCACCGGGCAGGCTCTGGCTCTGCGCTGGGACACTGAAGCTCCGCTGCCGGTAGCCGGGTTCGCCCGGCCTGTGCGGGTGGAGCGGTTCTGGCTGCTTTTGGGCGGCGGGCCGCGGGAGCTTTGCTGCGCGGTGGTGTACGCCGGCGGGCGGCAGAGTGTGTTTGCGCTGGACGGGGAGCTGGCCTCCCGGCTGCAGGAGAGCGCAAAGGGGATACGGTGACGGAATGCAGGGGCGCATACACGGC
>CAZYAX010000111.1:0-5557 GCA_964646195.1 uncultured Faecalibacterium sp.
ACTGCTTCATCAGGTCCTCGGCCTCGTCCATGCGGCCGGCCTTTGCGGCGCTCATTGCCTCCATCGCCAGGCTGCGGGCGTTGCCGCCCTCCACCACCAGGCTCATGATCATCTCATCGTACTCGTCAGGGGTCATTGCCATTGGTTTTTCCTCCAATCCGGTGTCAGCGTTTATCCATTCGGGGCGGCACATAGTCGCCGGTTTCCATATAGAAGCGCAGCAGGCGCATACGCAGCGCTTGCAGCTGCTGTGCGTAGGCCGGGTCATCGATGCGGTTCACAGTTTCCATCGGGTCGGCGGCCAAATCGTACAGCTCGTCCTTTTCGTACAGGCGCATCGTGTACTTCAGCTCGCCCATGCGGATCATGCAGCCCTTGGTGTGGGCGGGGCCCTCCTCGTGCTGAGTGGAAACGCGCGGCCAGTAGGCGGAGGCAGGGCCGTGTTCCGGCTCCATCGCCTGCCACTCGCCGTGTACGCGGCCGCCCTCGCAGAACACCGCATCGCGGCCCTGTTCGCCGCGCAGCGCGGGCAGCAGGCTCTCGCCAAACTGGACGTAGCCCAGCGGCACGCCGGTCAAATCGCTCACCGTGGCGGGAAGGTCGGCCAGCTCCACGAGCTGGTCGTGGATGCCCGGCTCAAAGGGCACGCCCTGCGCGGGCTTGACCACCAGCGGCACGTTGGTGAGCGGGTCCTCAAAGCTGTTCTGGCACTTTTCGGCAATGCCGTAGTCGCCGGTGAGGTCGCCGTGGTCGCTGAACACAAAGATGCTCGTGTCATCGTACTCACCGATTTCCTTCAGCTTATCGGTCAGCAGGCCCAGCTGGTGGTCAAAGCGGGCCACCATGCCCAGATAAACCGCCCGCATCTCATCGAACTGCGCCTCGCCCCAGTCCTGCATATTCTGCTTGCTGCGGATGGCGCTGAGGATGCCGGATTTGCCCTCCAGCGTCTCCACCGCGGGGCGGCGGGGCGGGAGCTTGGTGCGGTCGATCAGGGAGTACCACGGCTCCTCGCAGCCATAGGGCGGATGGGGGAAGCTGAGGGTGCAGTACAGGAAGAAGGGCTTGGCGTCCGGCTGGCGGCTGCGCTCCTCAAGGTAGTTGAGCGCGGCCCGCACGCACATCCAGTCAAAGCTGCCGTCCAGCGAATGCTCCGGGTAGCGGCCTGTGTAGAAGGAGTAACGGTGATCCACCCCCTGCATTATGGGCACGACCTCGGGCTTTACGTCCGGCCGCTTCATGTTCATCCCGCCGCCCTCGGCCCCGGCCTTATCCACAAGGTCGCTGCCATCAAAGAATTTGTCGCAGTACTGGGTCTTTTTCACCGCGCCGGGCACAAAGTCGTTGCGGCCCACCCAGATCACCTCGTAGCCGTTTTCCTTCATGGCCTGCAAAAGGCTGGGTTCGTCCGGGCGCATGAGGTAGTGCATGGTGCGGTGGCCGGTGGTGTGGGGGTACAGGCCGGTCAAAAAGCTGCACCGGCTGGGCACGCACACCGGATTCTGGCAGTAGGCATTGCGGAAGGACGCGCCCTCCGCCGCCAGCCCGTCCAGGTGCGGAGTGACGGCCGCAGGGTTGCCCATGTGCGCCATGGAATCGCAGCGCATCTGGTCAGCCACAAACCAGAAAATATTTTGTTTCTTGCTCATGGAAGGTCTCTCCCTTCGGTTTTTTATTGGGGCTTAGGGGCCGGCGCGCCCAAGGGGGATCGCGGCGATTTCTCCAGACTGCTTTGCCTGCTTATGCCCTAAAGCAAATGCGGCCAGCTATCCTCCTGACAGCTTGCTTTGTTGCCTATATCGAAGACAGGCAAAGCTTGGCCGGCCGCCTTAAATCCGACGGATGCTCAGGCCTCGGCCTTTTCTTCCTCGACCGCCTGCTTATCGCACATCTTAAAGAACGGGAAGTAGACCGCAAACTGCATGGCGATGAGCACCACCTGCCAGATGGCCGCGCGCCAGCCGCCGGTGAGCATACCGGAAAGGATCACCGGCGTACCGGTGGAGAGCTGCACACCGTTCAAATAGGGCAGGATGCCGAGGGAGGTCGCCCCGTAGGACAGGAGGAAGGCCAGCAGGGGCGAGCAGATCATGGGGATGAACATCAGCACGTTGAGCATGAGAGGCATACCGAAAACCACGGGCTCCGAAATGCCGCACAGCACCGGGAGAATCGCAATTTTGCTCAGAGCCTTATAGCGCTCACTTTTGGCGAACAGCAGCATACAGATCACCAGGCCGATGGCGCCGCCGGAGCCGCCCAGCTGCACAAAGGTGAACCACCAGGTGTTGGTGAGCAGGTTGGGCATGGCCTGGCCGGCTGCCAGCGCTTCCATATTCTCCAAAGCGGGCTGCATGTACAGCATGTTCAGGAAGGCCATGACGACCATGCCGCCGTGGATGCCGAAGAACCACAGCAGGTTGCAGAACAGGCACAGGATGGCAAAGGTAAACGGGCTCTGGGACAGCGCGCTGAACGGGGTGCGCAGGATGCCGTAGATCATGTCGTTGAGGGTGCCGTAGCTGGTGAGGGCGCACAGCTGGCGGACGACGACCATCAAAGCCGTGATCGCACTGGCCGGGATGATGGCGGAGAAGCCGTTGGCGATCTGGGGAGGCACGCCGTCCGGCATCTTGATGCGGATGTTGTTCTTAATAAAGAAGTTGTAGATATTGGGGATGAGGCAGCCCAGGATCATGGCGCTGAACAGGCCTGCCGCGCCAAAGTAGGTGGTGCTGATGGCGCCGGCCACAACCTCTTCCCCTGCCTTTACGCCCGTAGGGATGGCCAGCAGGAAGGCGAACAGCGTGATCAGGCCCACCAGGGTGGACTGCTCCTTGCACTCCAGCTGGTCTGCCATGGTCTTGCCGATGGCGAACACCGCGTACAGCGCGAGCATGTTGGTGGTGTAGGTTGTGACATAGCTGATCACCGATTTGAGGCCGATGGACGTGATCAGGTTCTGGTAGGCCTCGATGTTCAGGCCCGAGAGCAGCGACGCGATCGCACCCACCATAATAATGGGAAGCGTAGCCGAGAAGCCGCCGCTGATCGCGCGCAGGATCTTGCTCTGGGACAGCTTGTTTGCAAAGGGGACGAGCGTTTTTTCCATAGCGCCCTGGAATTTATCCATAGCAGACATAATTCGTTTCCTCCAAATCAATTGTTGAACGTTCGGTTCCGCAAGTTCCACTGCCGCCGGCTGCACTGGGCTTGTTGACGTGAGTATAGCACGGGTTGGATAATTTTTCAATGACTTTTTGAAAAGTTTTTCGCAAAACGGCAAATTATCCAAATTTCAAACATATTTTTGGACAATTTTACGTTTTGCAAAATTTCCATCGTCTGCTCGTCCAATATTTTTGTGTTGGGCGAAACTCTCGTTTCAAAGGATTTGAACATTTTTTCAAAATGAGATTGATTTGTGGATTCTCCCGGGGTATTATGGAGGTAGAAAAAAATCCCGCCGCACCCCAAATAGGGCGCAGCGGAACGGAAAGGTGGAATCGATCCAGTATGGACCCTATCGAGCGCCTCAAGGCCTACTATAACACGCTTACAAAATCCGAACAGAAGGTGGCTGACTACATCCTGCATGAGCCCAATGCCATCCTCAGCCTCACCTTGACCAATCTGGCCCGGCAGGCCGGCGTATCCAACGCGGCAGTGATCCGCCTGAGTCAGAAGATCGGCTTCAACGGCTTTTCGGAGCTGAAATTCTCGCTTAACCGCTACCTGCTCTCCCGCGGGGCCGGGGAGGAAAAGGCGGACAAGGACTCCACCCAGAATATTCTGGACACCTACGTCCAATATATGTACCAGATCCCCAGCTTCGTGCCCATCGAGACCCTGCACAAGGTAGCGGAACAGATCGTATCGGCGCGGCGGCTGGACATCTGGGGCGTCAACCGCACCGCTCAGTCGGCCCGGCAGCTCTCCAACCGGCTGCAGCGGCTGGGCATCTACAACAAGATGACCGACGATGCCATCGTGATGTCTGACGACGCCAATCTTCTGGAGCAGGGCGACGTATGCATCCTGTTCACGCTGGCCGGCCGCGGCTGCCCCACTTACCCGCAGATGCTGGCAGATCTGCAAAGGCGGGGCTGCTGCACGGTACTGGTCACCATGGACCCGCGTCTCAAAATGCTGCAAAACGCGGATATCCCCGTGATCCTGCCCTGGATCAGCCACTCCACAACCACCAACTTTTTCGAGGACCAGATCATCGTGTACATCTTCATCGAGCTGCTCTTATACGAGCTGGTCAAGAGCTACCCGTTGCTCGGCCGCAAAAACCAGGAGCAGCGGTAAGCGCGCACTGCCCTTTGCTCAGTCCCTCCGGCCTGCGGCGTAGCCTGCGCGCGCCCGGTACTCCGCCTGCGCGATCTCCATCATGCGGGGCATGGCGTGGTCCAAAAGGGTGCGGAAGGCCTCGCAGAAGTAGTTGTGTACCTCTCCCCCCTGCTGCACCCAGTCGTTTTTACACCCGCCGTTGCACACCCGGCCCCACCGGCAGGCGGCGCACTCCTTCGGCTTTTCCGGCCCCCAGAGGAGGAACCGCCGGGCCGTTTCGCCGTCTGCCATCTCCGGAAGGGGCGTTTCGCCCAGTTTGCCCATGCGCCACCGGTCCAGCACATAAAAATCGCAGGGGTACACCGAGCCGTCGCCCTCCACTACGAAGTACGCGCCGCAGCGCCCGCAGGTGGCGCAGGTGCTCGCGCCGTCCCCCAGCAGGATGTGGATGTAATCGTCGAACAGGCGCACGCTGTGGTACTGGCCCTTTGCCCAGTCCTGATACCAGAGGTCGAACACGCGGCACAAAAACTGCCCGTAGGCCTTGGGCGTGAGGGAATAGGGCATTTTGCCCCGCTCCATGCCGATGGGGTCCAGGCAGGCAATGAACTGGATGTAATCAAAGCCCAGCTTTTTCAGCTCGTTATAGGCCTTTTCGGGGCTGCGGGCGCAGGCGCCCGTCACCACGCAGAGGGCGTTCACCTCCACCTGGTGCTTTTGCAGCAGCCGGGCCGCTTTGGTTACGCGGTTCCAGGTGTCCTGCCCATGGGCATCCACCCGGTTTTGGTTGTGCAGATCCTTGAAGCCGTCCAGCGAAAGGCCCACCAGAAAATGCTCCTGCCGGAAAAACGCCGCCCATTCCTCATCCAGCAGGGTGCCGTTGGTCTGGATGGCGAAGCTGATGCGCACCCCCTTGGGGCACAGCGCCCTGGCCTGCCGCGCAAACCGCTTAAAGTAATCCAGCCCGGCCACCGCCGGCTCGCCGCCCTGGAACGCAAAGCTCACCGCCCCGCCCGGCTCCACCGCGCGGTAGGCCTCCTCCAGCAGGGTCTGCACCGTGTCCTCCGCCATGATGCCCATGCTTTTCTGCGCGCGGTTGGCCGCCTCGTCCTCATAAAAGCAGTAGCGGCAGCGCAGGTTGCACAGGCTGGAGGCCGGCTTGATCAAAAAGTTTACGTTCTTCATGGATCTCCTCTCTGCTGCACCAAATTTAGGGAAGCTCTGAATAAATCTGGTATGCAGATTGCCGAGCGAGCCGTGC
>CAZYAX010000112.1:0-5543 GCA_964646195.1 uncultured Faecalibacterium sp.
GGCAAGATGCGTGCCAAGCCCGAAGGGCGTGATTTGTTCAGAGGTTCCATAGAAAGGGCAGGCGAATCCTGCGCCGTGCCCGGTTCAGGCAGAAGTACACTATAATAATATCAGTTTTGCCCAAAAGAGACAAGGGCTTTCCCATCTTTCACAAACCGGTGGGCGCTACGACACATTTTGACCCATTTCTGGCATTGCATCCACGGCCGTTTCTCTGTACAATAAACAAGGGCCCTACAGACTGAAATAAAGTAAAAAGCTTTGCTGGAAGGAGAGCGATTGCCATGCGGGAGGGATTTGCACCGTTGTGCAGGCATTTCTCTGCAATTAGTGGGATTCAAAGGGCGTATTCGCTGATTTATTCGATGGACGAAGAGGCATCCGGCCTGCGGCTTACGATATGCCGCACCGGAGAAAACGCACAGATAGACAGCCTGGTTTTGCCTGCCGGGCCGGAAAAAGGCTACGGCCTGCTGCGATATCTGTACGAAAATGCGGTACAGCCGGAGATATGGCGGGATGTGGTTGCGGAGAATTCTCCGCTGCTGGACCAGACGTAAGGGGAAAGGCGGCATTGCATGTGAAAAATGAGCAGAAAAGGTGCATACGCCTCGCATTGGCCAGCTATGATATATGCGAGCTGCGCGCAAACGGAAACTACATTACGAAATACGGCAATTTTTCGCTTTGCAAGGGCTACCAGTACGGCAGCAGGCTGCTGGAAGATTTGAAGGCCGGCCGGGAGTATGACGTAATCCTGTTGGACGATGAACTGCGGGATATGGACGCTGCGGAGTTTACCGGCGCATTTTATAGTATGGGCTTGCCGCAAAAGCCTATGCTGGTCACGATGTCCAGCCGGGTCAACTGGAAAAATACAGGTACTGTATTGCAAGAGGAAGAAAAATATTGTATTATCAAGCCGTACAGTTTGAGTGCCCTTATGCAGATGATCGAGCTGTTGTATGAGCTGAAAGAGGTCAGTCTGCGCAGCTTTTGCGGGCAGCTGTACCGTGAATGGAATCTGGACTGCTCTAGGCGCGGCTGCGATTACATCGTGGACGCGGTGCGCATTGCGCTGCATGCACCCGGCCGCCTGGCGATTCGCAAGGAGATCCTGCTGCCGGTGGGTGAACTTTATAACGTCTCCGTGGATGGGATAAACAGCTCGATCCGGCGTGTCATCCAGGAACTGGACGAAAAAGGGACGCCTGCGTGGCTCCGCTTCAAAAAAGAGTATACGGATGAGTCTAAGCCGCTGACGCCGCTGAGCTTTATTTACGGCATCAGGCAGGCCGCGGTCCGGAATAATGTCCGGGATGAGCAGGAAGGAGGTTCCAGTTTCCATGGAGATGATACCGAACGACCAGATGGGAACGGATAAAGAGCCGCTGCATGCGTTTGCATTGCAGCAGCTTTCCGGAGAATGCATCCGCGCGCTGAACCAGATCAATATGAATTTGGAGTATTCCCGGCGCTGTCTGAGCGAAAAAAGCACAGACCTTTCGGTGGAGGAGCTCCGGCAGGCGCTGCTGGATACCAGCGTGGCGTCCAACCGGCTGGACCGCACCATGGACGACCTGTTCCGGCTTTTGGCCCGCTTACAGGATGAGCCAGAGGTGTGGCTGGAGCCGGTGGAGCTGTGCGAGGTGCTGCAGGGCCTTTGTGCGGACCGCGAAGCCGTGCAGCAAAGCATCGGGGTGCGCGTAGAGCTGGACTGCGGCGGCGCGGAAAAGGTGCTGGTGGCGGCCGACCGTGCCTGGCTGGAATGGATCTGCTTACAGCTCTTGTCCAATGCGCTGCGCGCCTGCTCAAAGGGCGGGTGTGTGGAGGTGAGCCTGCGCCCGGGTACGGAAATGCATCTGCTGTGCGTGGCGGATGACGGCTGTGGCCTGCCGGAGTATGCGCCCAAGGGCGAAAACCGTGCGCACTTTGTGGGCGGCATGGGCGTGGGGCTGCGGCTATGCCGGGAGTATTGCCGGCTGATGGGCTGGACCCTGAAGCTGCTCCCGCGGCCGGAGGGCGGCACAAAGGCAGTGGTGCGCATCCCTGCGCGGGATCCGGAGATCCCGGTGGAGCCAAGGGCGCGCTTTTACTCTGGCGCATGGGCGCAGCTTCAGCGCGAGCAGCAGCTGCGGCACGCGGTGCGGCGGGAGCTGCACAGCGTGCCGGGGCTGGAAACCGTGGACTTTGAGCGGCCAAAATAAAAAAACTCCCTCTACAGGGTTGCTGTAGGGGGAGTTTTTATTATACTCCGTCAGGATCAGAGCGCCGGGTGGCTGTGCTGCCAGAGCTCGTCAGCCACCGGCTGCCAGGCCTGGGCATAGGGCCGGCAGCGGCGGAACACGTCCTCGGTGGTCTCCGGCTTTTGCAGGTCGGTGCTGTGGGCGCCGCTGCGGCGCACCATCTCGCCCAGAGCCTCCGGATTCTCCAGCATGGGACAGGGGCGCAGGTGGTTGGCATTGAAGGGCTGGCAGCGGTGATATTCCTGGAAAAGCGGCTGGGTCAGGCACTCAAACAGCGTCTTGTCGTGGATGTTGGCACCGGAGTAGTGGATGAACACGCAGGGCTCCACGTCGCCGTTGGGGTTGATGTGGGCGTACTGGCGGCCGCCCGCAATGCAGCCGTCGATATACTCGCCGTCGTTCTGGAAGTCGATGCAGAAGATGGGCTTGCCGCCCTCCAGGCCGCGGATCTCCCGCACGCGCTGCACCATGTACGCACGCTCGTCCGGGTTGAGCATCAAATCGACGTTTGCGCCATCGCCGATGGGCATATAATGGAAGTACCAGTTAAAACGCACGCCATGAGAGATGAGCATATCCAAAAACTCGTCGCTGGTCACGGCCTTGTAGTTGGCTTTGGTGTAGCAGATGGAGGTGCCATACAAAAGGCCTTCTGCGTTCATCAGGTCCAGCGCGTGAAGAACCTTTTTGTAAACGCCTTCGCCGCGGCGGTCGTCGGTGGCGTCCTCGATGCCCTCCACCGAGAGGAAGAAGGCCATGTTGCCCACGCGCTTGACCTCCTTGCAGAAGGCCTCGTCGATCAGCGTGCCGTTGGTGAACAGATGGAACACCGACTCCTGGTGCCGCGCGGCCAGTTTGAGGACGTCATCCTTGCGGCACATGGGCTCGCCGCCGGTGAGCATATACCAGTGGATGCCCAGCGCCTCGCCCTCGGTCACGATGCGCTCCATGTCCTCGTAGGTGAGGTTGAGGCGGTTGCCGTATTCGGCCGCCCAGCAGCCCTTGCAGTGCAGGTTGCAGGCTGAGGTGGGGTCAAACAGCAGAATCCACGGCATGTTGCAGTTGTATTTTTTCCGGAGCTCGCACACCTGGTTGTAGCCGCGGAACATACCCTCATACACCAGGTTCAGGGTGTTCATTTTAAGGACGTTTGCGTCCAGTTCGGTGATCGCGCGGTAGGCAAACTGCATCCACTTGCCGTCTGCATTGCGCACAAAGGCGGCCGCCTTGTCCAGGTCGTCATTGGAAAAACGTCCGCTGACCGTCAAAAAAGGACGCGCCATCTCCACAAGGCGGGCGGCATGCTCCGCCATCTTATCCGGGCCGCCCTTGCGGACGGCGGAAATTGCGGCGTCGATCGCCGCGCCAAAGGCGGCGCGCTGTGCTGCGTGAACCATATTACTAGCTGCCATAATGATAGTTTGCTCCTTTCGGTTTTGGGGCGAAAGCCGCAGGGTGTCACGCCCACTAAGCGGATTTAGGGAAAATTCATAAATCTGATTGAATTGAAATGTAATGCGGGCAAAAAGAGAAGGGACAAAAAAGGGGAAATGTAACATTTTCGTGCAGTTTTGAGGTTTTGCCCAAAAACGGACGGCTTCATAGAATGTTCAGCTTTGATTCGCAGATCTTTTACTTTTTTCTGCGAAAATTTTAGGAATTGATTGCACATTGTGCCGATTTGATTTATAATCAAGCTGAATATGAACAAAAAATATGTTTGTTACCAAACTTGTTTTGTGCAATCGCCCCTTTTGTATTTTATGCCGGAGGGGGGAACGGGAAGACGGCGCGTTTGCACCGATCCCTATTGTTGCAGAAGAAGGAGGAAAATTTTTGAGAGTTGGCCTTGATATCGGCAGCACGACCATTAAGTGCGCCGTGCTGGACGAAAACGATAGATTACTTTATTCAACCTATGAGCGGCATTACAGCCATATTGTGGAAAAGGCGAAGGAGCTGCTGCGCCGCATCGACGGCGAGATACTGCACGGGGCCGAGGCGCTGCTGAGCATCTCGGGTTCGGCGGGCATGGGCCTGGCCGACAGCTGCGGCGTGCCGTTTGTGCAGGAGGTATTTTCCACCCGCGTGGCGGTCAAACGTTATGCGCCTCAGACCGACTGCGTGATCGAGCTGGGCGGCGAGGACGCCAAGATCCTGTTCCTCACTGGGGGCACCGAGGTGCGTATGAACGGCAGCTGCGCCGGCGGCACGGGCGCATTCATCGACCAGATGGCGACGCTGCTGAAGATGAGCGCGGAGGAGATGAACCTTGCCGCGCGCAGCGCCGAGCGCACCTATACCATTGCATCCCGCTGCGGCGTGTTTGCTAAGAGCGACGTGCAGCCGTTGATCAACCAGGGCGCGAAGGCCAGCGACGTCGCGGCCAGCATTTACAAGGCGGTGGTCAGCCAGACCATTGCGGGCCTGGCGCAGGGCCGCCCCATCTGCGGCAATATCCTGTACCTGGGCGGGCCGCTCACCTTCAGCGACGTGCTGCGCAAGAGCTTCGACGAGGCGCTGGGCGTTACTGGTTCCTGCCCGGAGCACAGCCTGCTGTATGTGGCGCTGGGCGCGGCGCTCTATGCAGACAGCCGCTTTGTGCTCTCCGATGTGACGGACGCGCTGGATCGCTATGCCGCCACGGCTACCTATGCCAGCGAGCCGCCGCTGTTTGCCAGCAAGGAGGAATACGAGGCGTTCCATGCGCGGCACATGTCCCACAGCGTGCCCTGCGTGCCGTTTGGAGCACGCAGTGGGCCGGTGCACATCGGCATCGACTCCGGCTCCACGACCGTCAAGCTGGTGGCCGTGGACGAGCAGAGCCGCATCCTCTATACCAATTACCAGCCCAACCTGGGCAACCCACTGCCCCTGATCCGGGAGCAGCTGCTGAATATCTATAAAAAACATCCCGATGTGCAGATCGCCAGCGTTACCACCACCGGCTACGGCGAGGAGCTGGTGAAAAACGCGTTCCGCTGCGACTACGGCCTGGTGGAAACGGTGGCCCATTTTACGGCGGCCAAATACTTTATGCCGGATGTGGATTTCATTATCGATATCGGCGGTCAGGACATGAAATGCTTCAAGATCGAGGATGGGGCCATCAGCAACATCTTCCTCAACGAGGCGTGTTCCTCCGGCTGCGGCAGCTTTTTGCAGACCTTTGCTCAGGCGCTGGGCTACGACGTAAAGGAGTTTGCCGCGTTGGGCCTGTTTGCGGACCGGCCGGTGGATCTGGGCAGCCGCTGCACTGTGTTTATGAACAGCTCGGTCAAGCAGGCCCAAAAGGAC
>CAZYAX010000113.1:0-5482 GCA_964646195.1 uncultured Faecalibacterium sp.
TCGCCAGGCCTTTTTTCAAAAAGGCCGAAAAAATCACAAAAATTGATTTTCATGCTCTGATTTAATTGCTACTATCCAAATGGTATCAAATATGGTATAATAGCCGCAGAGGCGGCTATTATACAGTCTTATGCGCAACGCCTCGCCGCTCTGGCATTCGCCAGCGCGGCAACCGGCTTTTGATGCGCAATTATACCATTTCGCTGCGCTTCATGGTATAATATCGCTAACGCGATATTCTGTGCTTGTTTTATAAGGAGGACGCAGCATGGCCCTTTCCCAAAGCCCAAAGGAGTATTTTCCCGATGGCACCCCCATCGACGCCTGGTTTTATGATACCCAGGTACCGACGCCTGCGCAGTTGGGCACACCCTATCGCCTGCCCGAATACGGCATCCTGCCGGACGGGTCGCTGCACACCGCCGGCATACAGGCCCTGATCGATACCGCAGCCCGGCAGGGCGGCGGCGTGATCGTGGTGCCGCCGGGCATTTACCGCACCGGCGCGCTGTTCTTCCGGCAGGGCGTCCACCTGTACATCGAGGAGGGCGGCGTACTGCTGGGCAGCGACGACATTGCGGACTACCCGCTGGTGGAGACCCGCATCGAGGGCGAATGCTGCCGCTACTTTACCGCCCTCATCAACGCTGACGGGCTGGACGGCTTTGTCTTATGCGGCAGCGGCATCATCGACGGCAACGGCCTGCGCTCCTGGAAGGCCTTCTGGCAGCGCCGCGCCTGGAACCCCGAGTGTACCAACAAGGACGAGCAGCGCCCCCGGCTGGTAGCCATCTCCCACTGCAAAAACGTGCTGGTAGCCGGCCTGCGACTGCAAAACGCTCATTTCTGGACGAACCATCTCTACAAAAGCCAGCATGTCAAATACCTGAACTGCCGCATCTATTCCCCTGCCGGGCCGGTCAAGGCCCCCAGCACCGATGCCATCGACATCGACGCCTGCACCGACGTCCTCATCAAAAATTGCTTTATGGAGGTAAACGACGATGCGGTCGTGCTCAAGGGCGGCAAGGGTCCCTGGGCAGATACCGCGCCCGAGAATGGCCCCAATGAGCGTATCCTTGTGGAGGACTGCACCTACGGCTTTTGCCATGGCTGCCTGACCTGCGGCTCGGAGTCGATCCATAACCGCAACATTCTGGTGCGGCGGGTGCAGGTGGGCCATGCGCGCAATTTCCTCTGGCTGAAAATGCGCCCCGACACGCCCCAATGCTACGAATTTATCACCGTCGAGGACGCGCACGGCAGCGTGGAGAGCTTTGTCAACATCAACCCCTGGACCCAGTTCTTTGACCTGAAGGACCGCACGGACAGGCCGCTCTCCGTCGCGCGGGATATCACCCTGCGCCGGTGCAGCTTTGCCTGCGAGACCGCCTTCGATATCGCCCCCTGTGAGGAGCAATACCACCTCTCCGGCTTCCGGCTGGAGCAGCTCCGCCTGAAGGCCCACCGGGGCCTGGCGCTGCCCGAAACGGTACGGGGCGCGCAGCTCTGCGATCTGTATGTGGAGCGGCTGCCCGGCGAAGCCAACGAGCCGTCCCATGCGGGCCAGCCGGATTAAGGCGCCGCCCGGCCTCCGGCCTGTGTTTCGGTCGCCGGGTCCGGCCGTCCTGCCGCCGGCCGCTCTCTCCCTGCCGGTAAACGCCGGGCGCAACCGCTCCCGGCTCTTTTTGCCTTTGCCGTAAGGCGGCGCTTTATGCCCGCGCCACGCCGCTTTCGCGGGCGGCCTTTGCCACGGCGCTGGCCACGCTTTGGGCCACCCGCGGGTCGAACGCGCCGGGAATGATATACTCGTCGCCGCGCTCTTCGTCCGACACAAGGTCTGCGATGGCATATGCCGCCGCCAGCTTCATACGGTCGTTGATGTCCCGCGCGCGGACGGACAGAGCCCCCTTGAACAGGCCCGGGAAGCACAGCACGTTGTTCACCTGGTTGGGGAAATCGCTGCGGCCGGTGGCGATCACGCGCACGCCGCCCGCCCTGGCCTCGTCCGGCATGATCTCCGGCGTGGGATTCGCCATAGCGAACACAATGGCGTCCTTGGCCATCGTGCGGCACAGCCCGGTGGTGAGGCAGCCGGGGCGGGACACACCGATGAACACGTCTGCGCCCGCAATGGCCTCGGCCAGCCCGCCCTTGATCTGGCGGGGGTTGGTCACCTCGCCCAGCCAGTTTTTGTGGGCCTCGGCGCTGTTGCAGCCCTTGTACAGGGTACCGAACTGATCCACCGCGATGATGTCCTTCGCGCCGGCGGTCATCAGCATTTTGATAATGGCCGTGCCCGCCGCGCCGGGGCCGTTGAGCACGATGCGCACCTCGTCCATCTTTTTGCCCACCACGCGCAGCGCGTTGATCAGCGCCGCCGTCACCACGATGGCCGTGCCGTGCTGGTCGTCGTGGAACACCGGGATGTCCAGCTCGCGCTCCAGCGTCTGCTCGATCTCGAAGCACTCCGGGCTCTTGATGTCCTCCAGGTTGATGCCGCCGAAGGTGGGCGCAATGGCCTTGCAGGCCGCGATCACGCTGGCCGCGTCGGGGGCGTCGATGCACACGGGGAAGGCGTCCACCCCGGCAAACTCCTTGAACAGCACGGCCTTGCCCTCCATGACCGGCAGGCCGGCCTCCGGGCCGATGTCGCCCAGGCCCAGCACGGCCGTGCCGTTGGACACCACCGCCACCATGTTCCCCTTAAAGGTGTATTTATATACATCGTCCGGGTTTGCCTTGATTTTGCGGCAGGGCTCCGCCACGCCGGGCGTATATGCGGTGGAAAGGTCGTCGCGGGTCTTTACCTCCACCTTGCTGGCAATGCCCACCTTGCCGTGATGGGCGGCGTGCATTTCCAGCGCAGCCTGATTATAATCCATGGTCTGTTCCTCCTGATATAGCCCCGTCCGGGGCCGGTTTTTGATCGCTGCTTTAAACAGCTGGCAAGGGGCCTCCGAACCGGCTCCGGCAAAGGCCCCGGCGCGCATTCCGGCAGCTGCACAAACGGCGTTCTGTGCCGCGGCGCGCCTCCCGGCTCCGGCTCCGGGGCTCTCTGGCCGCAGCGGCTCCATACGCTGCTCCTATTATAATCAAATGCGCAGTATATTTCCAGCGGTTTGCCCCTCTGGTTGCGTCAGTTTATGACATTTTTGCAAAATCGCTTTTCTTTTTGCGGGTTTCACTATATAATAGATACGATTTGCCCAACACTTTACCCATCACAGCACGGCCTGCACATAAAAACAGCCCTGCGGCCAAAAGCGGCCGCAGGGGCTTCCCTGCGCAGACCGTGGCCATAACAGGAGGTTTTCCCTTTGAAACATTCGATCCTGCGGGCTGCGTGCCTGCTGTGCGCCGGTGCGCTGGCGCTCTCTCTTACCGGCTGCGGCTCCTCCTCCAGCCAGGAGGCGTCGTCCGCCGCCAGTGAGACCAGCCTCGGCCTCGCCTCGGACTACGACTACGCAAACTTTGATTACAGCCAGAACATTGCCGCGAACGGCTACTGGGAAGATGTGCGCGCGCTGGACTACGTCACCCTGCCGGAGGACTTTGCCGCCGTGCCGGTGAGCAAAGAGGCCGTGGAGCCCACGGCGGAGGAGATCCAGCAGCAGATCGACGCGGTGCTGGCGTCGGCCTCCACCATCTCCCAGATCACCGATCGTGCCGCCGCGGATGGCGACACCGTGAACATCGACTATGTGGGCAGCGTGGACGGCGTGGAATTTACCGGCGGCTCCTACGATGGCTTTGACCTGGATCTGGGCAGCGGCACGTTCATCGACGGCTTTGAGGAGCAGATCGTGGGCCATATGCCCGGCGAGAGCTTTGATGTGACCGTCACCTTCCCGGACGGCTACCGCGATTCCACCGACGCCGGGGGCAACACGGTGGTCTTGGAAAACCGGGAGGCCGTATTCCGGGTGACGCTGAACTATATCTCCGAGACCGTGACTCCCGAACTGACCGACGCCTGGGTGGCGGACTATCTGGGCGAGAGCGACGGCCTGTATTCGGTCGCTGAGCTGGAGGATTACTTCCAGAACTATCTGTACCGGCAGAACCTGGCCAGCGCCATTTCGTCCTACCTCATGGAGAATGCCTCCTTCAACGGCTGCCCGGACGTGGTGCGGGACTACCAGGTAAGCGAGTGCCTGAATTACTATGCCACCACCGCCCAATACTACGGGCTGACGCTGGATGAATTTATCCCCCGGTACCTCGGCTACGAGGATGCGGATGCGCTGCTGTCCCTTTACGAGGAGGACATCCTCTCCTACTGCCGGGAAGCGCTGCTCTATCAGGCCGTGGCTGAATCGCTGGACCTGACAGCCACCGATGCGCTGTATGAGCCCTATTCCGCCTACGCCGACAGCTACGGCGAAAACTACCTGCGCATGTACGCTCTGGTGGAAAACGTGATGGAAAACCTTTGCGACGGGGCCAAGGTGTCATAGACCCGGCCTGTTCCGGCCGGGGACCGGTTGCCCCGTCCCATTCCTGCACCTTCGCCTCCCGGCGCAGCGCAAAAATTTTTGTCTGGTACAGCGCCGCCGGCGTCAGCGCTGCTATGCGGTAATGAGGTAGCCAAAAAAGCGGTAAAACGTCTTATTCATCCGTTACACCTCCTGCAATCTCCTGTGCAAGCTGCGTCAGCTCTTTGAGCCGGCGCAGTTCTTCATTTGCCCTTGCCTCGAGGCAAAAGCTGCCGTATAATAGCCCCAGAACCACAGACAGCTTAGGCAACGGGATGTCCCGGGCTGGCTGCCATAAATCAAGGGGGCAAATATTTCGTAACGGAGGGATTTTTATGGCGCAAATGGCGATCAGCACTACACTCTGCTATCTCGAGCAGGGCGGCAGCTGGCTGATGCTGCACCGCATCAAGAAAAAGAACGACTGCAACCACGACAAATGGATCGGCGTGGGCGGCAAATTTGAAGCCTGCGAAAGCCCGGAGGAGTGCCTTGTGCGGGAGGTGAAGGAGGAAACCGGCCTTACCCTCACCCGCTGGGCCTACCGGGGGATTATCACCTTCGTGCTGGACGGCGTGGCCGAGTATATGCACCTGTTCACCGCCGACCGGTGGGAGGGCCAGATGGTGGCGGGCGACGCCTGCCGCGAGGGCGTGCTGGAGTGGGTGCCCAAGAATCAGGTTCCCCAGCTGCCCATCTGGGAGGGGGATCAAATCTTTTTTGACCTGCTCGCCCAAAAGAACCATCCGTTTTTCTCCCTCAAGCTGTGTTATGAAGGGGATACACTGGTGTATGCCGCGCTGGACGGCACGCCGCTTGCCCGCCCCTGCTGAATGCACCTCCCGCACGAAAGGCACCTTGCAGCCAAAAGCGGCATCGGGTGTAACGCATCAGGAGCTTTTCCCGCAAACAGCCCGGAACCCAAGGTTCCGCCCTCTCTTCCGGCTGCTTTCCGGCGCTTTTTACAAAAATGTCGGCAGGCGCTCCAAAACCGGGTGAATCTG
>CAZYAX010000114.1:0-5481 GCA_964646195.1 uncultured Faecalibacterium sp.
AGCATAGCGCGGGTCATCAGACCCACGCCGCCGGGCACCGGGCTGATCCACGCGGCCTTTTCGGCCGCCTCGGCGTATACCACGTCGCCGCACAGCTTGCCGTCCGGACCCACGTTGATGCCCACGTCGATCACCACGGCCCCCGGCTTGACCATGTCGCCGGTGACAAAGCCGGCCCGGCCCACCGCGCTCACCAGGATATCCGCCTGTGCGCACACCTCTTTGAGGTTCTCGGTGCGGCTGTGGCAGATGGTCACGGTGGCGTTCTCACGCAGCAGCAGCAGCGCCGCCGGCTTGCCCACGATGTTGCTGCGGCCCAGCACCACGGCCCGCTTGCCCGCCATGGGCACGCCGGTGGTCTTGATCATCTCGATCACGCCCGCCGGGGTGCAGGGCAGAAAGCATTTCTGCCCAATCATCATGCGGCCCACGTTCACCGGCGTAAAGCCGTCCACATCCTTTTCGGGCGGGATGGCGTCGATGACCGCCTGCGCGTCGATCTGCTCCGGCAGCGGCAGCTGCACCAGAATGCCGTGTACCAACGGGTCGGCCGCCAGCTCCGCCACGATGCGCAGCAGCTCCGGCTGGGTGGTCTCCTGCGGCAGGTACACCATCCGGCTGCGGATGCCGCACTCGCCGCAATCCCTCTCCTTGCCGCGCACATAGGTCGCGGAGGCCGGATCGTTGCCCACCAAAATCACCGCCAGGCAGGGCTCGATGCCCTGCTCTTTAAGCGCCTGCACCCCGGCGGCCACCTTGGCCTTGACCTGTGCGGCCAGGGCCTTTCCTTCAATACGTTGTGCCATTTGTTATTCCTCCCCGTCTGCGTGCAGCAATCATGCCACATCCAGTTGCTTGCGGAGCCACTCATTCAGCTCCTTGTTGTAGGCATCGGTGCGCCGCAAAAACTCGGCGCGCGGCAGCGCTGCATAAACTTCATCTTCCTTAAAGCGCACCGCCGTCGGCCCGTCCGACTTTTTTTCCAGTTGCCGCCAGAGGTCGCGGTTGGCCGTGTTCACGGCCAGCGGCACCATCAGCGCCCGGCCCGCGCTGCGGCGGGTCAGGATGATCTCCAGCGCCAGCGCCGCCACCACAGTCACCGCGGCCAGCAGCTGCGATGCGCGCAGGCCGAGGCTGGGCACCAGCAGCAGGCTGTCGGTGCGCAGGCCCTCGATCCAAAAGCGGCCCGTGCCGTACCAGATGGCGTACAGCAGCACGATATCGCCGTTGAAACGCCGTTTTTTGTAATAGAAGAGCAGCAGGATAAACCCGGCAAAGCACCACAGGCTCTCATATAAAAAGGTGGGGTGTACCGGCAGGTTGGGGTCTACCACCATGCCTGCCGGCACCGTGACCGTGCTGCCCATAAGATAACTGCGAGTCGCTTCGCTGTACATGCCCCAGGGCAGCGTGGTGTTGTAGCCGAACGCCTCCTGGTTGGCAAAATTGCCCCAGCGTCCGATGCACTGCCCAATGAGAAAGCCCATCCCGGTGAGATCGCACATCGGCAGCAGCGGCACGCCGCGCCACTTGCATGCCAGGCCGCCGAACACGAACGCGCCGATGAGGCCGCCGTAAATGGCCAGTCCACCGTCCCGGACGCTGAGCATCTCCCAGACGCTTTCGTACTCGAAAGGCGCCATGGCCACATAGTACGCCCGTGCGCAGACAATGGCCATCACCACGCCTACTACGATCACATCGATCATGGCATCCGGGTCGATGCCAAACTCCTGACAATGGCGGAACGCGAACCAGATGGCCAGCATCATACCCGTCGCGATCAGCAGGCCATACCAATAAATGTTGATGCCGCCGATGGAAAACGCGATGCGGTTGATCGTAAAGCTCAGCCCCAGCCCCGGAAAGGTGACCGTATTCGTCATACCTGCCCCTCCTCCGGCGTACCATCGGGCCGGATGAGCATGAAGGCCATGCGCTCCTCGCTCATTACCGTTTGGAGCGCGGCGTCCGCATCCTCTGCGGTGAGGCCCGCCAGCATCTCCACCTGCTGCGCCACGGTCTGGCCGGAGAGCGCGCAGTCCGCGATCTGGCTAGCCGAATCCTCCACGTTTTCGAGGTTTTCGATCAGCTGGCCGTACTTTTCGTTCTTGCAGAGGGTGAACACCTCGCGGTCAATGCCCTCGGCGCGCACGCGGCGGATCTCCTCCAGCAGCATCCGCTTCACGGTCTCCGGCTCGTCGCTCTCGCCGGTGAACAGGATACTACAACAGCCGTCCACCCGCAGCACCTCGCCCCCAAAGCCCGGGTTCACCAGGCCGGCGTCGTACAGGCGGCGGTACAGCGGGGACATGCCGCCCGAAATGCAGCTGCACAGCAGGCTGTACAGTGCCTCGGTGCGCATATCGCCGGCGGGCAACGGCGTTTCCTTGAAGCCGATGCCAAAGCAGGGCTTGGATACCGGCATCCGGATGGACACAGAAGCCTCGCGCAGGGTCATGGGCTCGTCCGGCCACAGGCGCTGCACCTTTTCGGCGGGGCGCTCGTCTGCCAGACCGTTGCGCGCACAGGCCGCCAGCACCTGCTCCATCGTGGTGTTGCCGGCCACGGCCAGCACCATGTTGTTGGGCGCATAGAACGCCCTGCAGCAGTCGTACAGCATCTCGGGCGTGATCTGCGCAATGCTCTCGCAGGTGCCTGCAATGTCGCTGCGGATGGGGTGGGCGTGGTACAGGCACTCGCACAGGCCGGTGATCAGCCGCCAGTCCGGGCTGTCGTCGTACATTTTGATCTCCTGCCCGATGATCCCCTGCTCCTTGGCGATGGTCTGCTCGGTGAAGTAGGGGTGGGTCACCATGCCCAGCAGCACGTCCAGGCTCTCATCCAGCTTTTCGGTGGCCGTAAAGATGTAACAAGTGCGGTCAAAGCTGGTGAACGCGTTGGCGTTGGCTCCAGTCTTGGCATACTTAGCAAAGGCGTCGCCGTCCTGGTCCTCGAACATTTTGTGCTCCAGAAAGTGGGCTACGCCCGCAGGCAGGCTCACCTCTCGCCCGCCCAGGCGGAACTGCCGGTCGATGGAGCCAAACTTGGTGGCAAAGATCGCGTGCGTGCTGGAATAGCCCGGCATTGCGCGCACGATCACCGTGAGCCCCGAGGGCAGCACCTTCCATTCATCCGCCGCGCACACGGCGGCCGGGTTCTTCGTTTCACTCATTGACACTGCCCTCCTCTTTTTTCGTCAGCAGGTAGCTCACCGACAGGCTGAACTGGTTCAGCACGGCGCGTACATCGTCCTTAGTCACGCTCATCAGGGCCTCACGGGCCTGATCCGGCGTATCGATCAGGCCGCCGCGCAAGATCTCCATATAGTACCATGTCTCGATGCCGCCCAGCGTATCCTCCACGCCGCGCATACTGCACAGCAGGCCGCGGCGGCAATCCTCCAGCTCCTCGTCGGAGATGGGGCCGCCGCACAGATCGGACAGCTCCTTGAGGATAGCCTGCTCGGCCTTTTCCACGTTGGCATGCTCAATGCCGCTGTTCACCATCATGCTGCCGGTAAAGCTCTGGAGCGAGGAAGAGCAGTAGTAGCACAGGTTCATCTTTTCGCGCACGTTGAGGAACAGGCGGCTCGTCACGCTGCCGCCAAACAGCGCCATGGCCAGCCGGTAGGCCGCCAGCTGGGAGACGTTAAGCACCCGGCCTGTGGTGAACACCATGCACAGCTTGGACTGCACCATGTCAAACCGCTCCACCCTATGCACCGGCGTCTGGCGCGGCATGGCGGCAAAGCCCTGAAGGGGCAGCGGGTCCCGCTTCACCTGAGCCAGCTCGTCCAGCAATGCCTGCTGCACGGCGGCGGTCTGCTGCGCGTCGCAGCCCAGCACGATCAGCTCGATGCTGGCAGTGCGCAGCATTTCCCGATAGGCCTCCAGCACCGCTTGGGGCGTGAGGCCGTCTACCTCCTCAAGATAGCCCTCCTGGCGGATGCCCGCCGGGCTGTCGCCGTAAAACTCACGGGCCGCCTGGCGCATACAATAGATGCGCTTATCGTTGATCTCGTCCTCCAGCGCCTTTTTCAGCATCTGCTTCTCGATGGCCACGGCCTCGGGGTCGAACGCGCCGTCCACCAGATAGGGGTGGAAGGCCACACCCATCACGAGCTTGGCGTATTCGCGGGCCAGCTGCTCACCGGCCAGGGCAAATTTGTCCTTGATGCCGGTGACACTGACGCACAGGTTGTGGTTGCAGCCCTGCGCGCGGCCGTCCACCGTGAGATCCGCGCCGTAGAGGCGGGCCAGCTCTTTGGTCAGCCGGGTCATATCCGGGCAGCCTGCATAGCCGCGCTCCATGAGCAGCGGCAGCAGCGCGTGGGCGGTGGCCGTCTCACGCCGGGCCGGGAAGGCAAAGTGTACGCTGATCCGGCAGCGGTTGAATTTTTCCGCCGGGTCATACGAGAGATGCACGTTTTGTGCGATCAAGGTCCGTTCCAAAATTTTTTCCTCCTAATCATGTATCGTTTTTTCATCCGTTCAGAGCAAGGAATTCTTCTAAACAAAGGCCGCTGGCCGCGATGGCGCGGGCGTTTTCCGCCCCCACATACCGCCAGTGCCAGGGTTCAAACACAACGCCGGTGACCGCCTGGCGCGTCTCCGGATAGCGCAGGATAAAGCCGTACTCCGCTGCATAGGCGCTCAGCCAGGCAAAGGCCTCCGTGCCGGCAAAGCCGGTATCCAGCGTATCGTAGCCCTCTGCAAGGATATCCAGGGCAAGGCCGGTGCCGTGCTCGTTGGCGCCCGGCACAGGCACGACGGTCTTAGCCCGTGCGGCGGCCTCCTCCTCGGACAGACGTTTTTCCAGATACTGCTGCTTGCAGGCATCGAACACGGCCTGCTGTTGCGTCTCGTCCTGATACCCGGCGCGCAGCACCAGCGAAACGCCCTGCTCCGCAGCGGCGGCCGCCATGGCGTGCCAGGACGCTGCGGCCACCGTCTCCAATTGGATGCCGTTTGCCTCATCCGCCGTCTCCAGCGCGGGCGCCGGCTGGCCTGCCAGGGGCAGGTTGCCGTTGACCAGCACAAGATATGGGTCCTTCGGATCCAGCACATAGCCTGCGGGATCGTAGGCTGGCGTTTCAAACCCGCCAGGCCCGGCCAGAGCGCTGGCCGCCAACGGCACAAGCGTGCGCACACCAGTTACTGCCAGTGCCAGCAGCGCCGCGCACCCGGCCAAAAACATGAGCCAGTTGCGCAGCATGCGCATGCGTTTGCGGCGGCGTGCCGCCCTCCATTCCTGTCGTGTCATGCGGCGCTGCGGCGCGCCGTTCGTCTGCTGTTGCACCGGACTTCTCCCTTTCGCGTGTAGGCTCGCCGGGCCAGATGCCCTGCGGCAAAATTGGGTGGTGGTTCGCATACGGCGCGCGATGCGTGTATGCTGCGCGTTTGCATCTGGGCATGCGTTTGTGTGCCCGCGCGCTTACACCTTTGCGCGCGCTATGCACCCGCACATTTACGCACATAA
>CAZYAX010000115.1:0-5462 GCA_964646195.1 uncultured Faecalibacterium sp.
TATGCGGCTCGGAGGGAAATAGAGGGCCTCCCGAGCGGCTGACCGCGGCGGCGGTAAAGGGGACTCCGAAGCAGGCCGGCATCCGTGCCAACGGCTGCAAGCCGGACTGTTCCGGCGTATCCCGGCGCCCGCCGCCATCACATATTGGGGAGGTATCGGATTATGTTCAACTCCATTGACGTCTGTTGGACGCTCGTGGGAGCGTTCCTCGTCTATTTCATGCAGGCCGGTTTTGCGCTGTGCGAAGCAGGTCTTACCCGTGCCAAGAACACCGGCAATATTCTGATGAAGAATATGATGGATTTCTGCATCGGCACACCCTGCTACTGGATCATCGGTTTCGGCCTGATGTTCGGCGGCACCAGCGCCCTGATTGGCGGCTTCGACCCGTTCATTCAGGGAGACTATTCGCACCTGGGCCTGGATATGCCCATCTGGGTCTATGCCGTGTTCCAGACCGTGTTCTGCGCCACGGCTGCGACCATCGTCTCCGGCTCCATGGCCGAGCGCACCAACTTCAAGGCCTATTGCCTGTATTCCGCAGCCATCTCGCTGGTGGTCTATCCCATTTCCGGCCACTGGATCTGGGGCGGCGGCTGGGCTGCCGCCATGGGCTTCCACGATTTTGCCGGTTCCGCAGCGGTCCACAACGTGGGCGGCCTGATCGCCTGCCTGGGCGCCTGGATGCTGGGCCCCCGCATCGGCAAATACGACAAAGAGGGCAAGGCGCACGCCATCCCCGGCCATAACCTGACGGCTGCCGCGCTGGGCGTATTTATCCTCTGGTTCTGCTGGTTCGGCTTTAACGGCGGCTCTTCGCTGGCTCTGTCCACCGACGACTCCATGGTGCTCACCGGTCTGGTCTGCTTTAACACCAACCTGGCCGCAGCGGTTGCCACCTGCGCTACCATGATCTTTACCTGGGTGCGCTACGGCAAGCCCGATGTGTCCATGACCCTGAACGGCGCGCTGGCCGGCCTCGTGGCCATCACCGCCGGCTGCGACTGCGTTTCGCCGTTCGGCGCGTTCTTCATCGGCCTGGTGGCCGGCATCCTGGTGGTGCTGTCCGTCGAATTCTTTGATAACATCGCCAAGATCGACGACCCCGTGGGCGCCGTCTCGGTCCACTTTGTCAACGGCGTCTGGGGCACCATCGCGGTGGGCCTGTTCTCCAACGGCGGCAACGGCGTGGGCAAGGGCCTGTTCTACGGCGGCGGCCTGACGCAGCTGGGTACGCAGGCACTGGGTCTCGTTGTGACCGATCTCTACGTCCTGGTGGTCATGTTCCTTATCTTCAAGCTCATCGATAAGTGTGTCGGCCTGCGTGTGCCCGCCGAGGTGGAGATCGACGGCCTCGACATCCACGAGCACGGCCTGGCCTCCGCCTACGCCGGCTTCGCGATCTCGGACGCCACCAGCGCCTCCATGGCGGTGAACGAAAACACCGACCTGGGCGAGGACGACGCCTCTAAGGCGACGGCCCGCCAGCTGGATGCCGCGGTGCCCGTGATCCGCGAGCAGGTCATCCAGGACGGCGTCTACGACACCGGGATGCATAAGGTATCCATCATTGTCAAGCTCAGCAAGTTCGACACCCTCAAGACCGCGCTGAACGAGTTGGGCGTCACCGGCATGACCGTCACCCAGGTGATGGGCTGCGGCATCCAGAAGGGCTCCTCCGAGAAATACCGCGGCATCACGATGGATACCACCCTGCTGCCCAAGATCAAGGTGGAGGTCATCGTCTCCAAGATCCCGGTGGATGCCGTGATCGAAGCCGCCAAGAAGGCCCTGTACACCGGCCACATCGGCGACGGCAAGATCTTCGTGTACAACGTCACCCGCGTGGTGAAAATCCGCACCGGCGAAGAGAATCTCGCCGCCTTGCAGGACGTCGAATGACCTGCGTCCCTGCCGTGAGGCATTGACGATAGATGCAATCTTTTTCTCCTTCTTTTCTCCTTTTTCCTTCTTTTTTATCCAGAGGACTTCTGAGTCGATCCCGGCGAACGCCTTAGCGCGCTTTCCAGCCGAATCAGAAGCTTCCAAGTCTGATCCAAAGTAAGCCGGCGGGCCGTCCCTTCGCACAAAGGGGCGGCCCGCCGGGCTTTCTGATTCTTCGCCGCATATCACAGCGCAAAGCTGCGCCGGGGTTCATCCCCTGCGCGTCCTTCCTGCGCAATAAACAGGCCGCTGCAAAAGGCGGATCTTGCAGCGGCCCCATGATCCTTTAGGCGGCGGTTCCCCTGTCTTTCCCGGGCCGGCGTTTTGCGCCGGCCCGGTTGAGCACGAGGCCCAGCAGGGGGCAGCCGGCCTGCTCCAGCAGCGCAAGCGATTTTTCCAGCTGGCGGTACCGGTTGCGGCCGCTCTGTGCCACCACCAGTGCTCCGTCGCAGCAGCGGGCGGCCAGCAGCGTTTCCGCCGCGCCGTCCAGCGGCGCGGTATCCACCAGCACATAGTCATAGTTCTGCCGGCAAAACGCCAGCAGCTCTGCCAGGCGCGGCCCTTCCAGCAGCAGGGCGGGGTTCGCGGCTGGGGCCGCCAGCGGCAGCAGCCAGCCGCCGGGCACATTGGTCTTATGGATGGCCTCCGCCGGCTTTGCCCGGCCTGCCAGGCAGTGGGCAAGCCCCACCGCCCCGCGGGCGTCCTCCAAGCCATAGCGGGCCTGTGCCCCTTCGCCCCGCAGGTCGCAGTCGATCAGCAGCGTGCGCAGCCCGGCCCGCGCCATGCTCCGCCACAGTTGCGCCGCCACAAAGCTCTTGCCCTCGCCGGATACGCTGCTTGTGACCAGCACGACGCGCACCCTCTCCCCGCAAAAGCCGAGGCTCGTCCGGAGCTGATCCAGCGCCTGCGCCATACCGGCGGACGGCTCCGGCAGCGCCCGCACGGCCAGAGGCGCGGCGGCCTTCTTTTTGCTCCGCCGGCTCCGGGCCGCTTCCGGTTTGGTCCCTGCATGGGACGCAGCGGCCTCCTCGGGCAGCACCGCCAGCGGGCGGCGGCCAAGGCAGCGCCGCACATCCTCCGGCGTTGCCACTCTGCCGCCGGCTATAAACCGGACCGTCAGCGCAAGGCAGCACGCCAGCGCCGCAGCCATAGCCCCGGCTGCCGTATTGGCGCTGTAGCTGGGGCTGCTCTTTTTGATGGGCACCGCCGCGTCGTGGATCACATTGGGCGTGGGGATCTCCATAATGCGGGGCAGGTAGATGACGGCCTGCCGCAGCATCTCGTTGGCGATATCCGCCGCCTGCTGGGGGTTGGCGCTCACGGCGCAGATCTTGAGCACATGGGAGCCCACCGGGTTCTCGATGGAGAGCATTTTGGCCAATTCCCCGGTGCTCATCTCCAGCGAGAGGCTGTCCAGCACGTCCTCTAGCAGCAGGCGGCTGAGCAGAAGCTCCTGATAATCCGACACCAGCGAGCTGCCCAGCTGCAGGTCGGACAGCTCCACCGACGCCGCGTTGGATGCCGACACCAGATACAGCTCCCCGGTGGCCGTGTATTTGGGCTTGATAAAAACGCAGGTCGCCCCAAACGCGAGGAACGCTCCGGCCACAAAGCAGGCCAAAATGGCCCAGACATGCCTGCACAGGCAGTGCAGCAGCGCCGGCAGGTCCAGCTCGACCTCATCCTCCGGCGGCTGGGCCGCCAGCGCCAGCACGTCCAGCAGGGCGGAATAATCCAGTTCGTTTTCTTTCATTTCAGCGGTCCCTTTTATTTCAATTGCGGCTTATCTCTTCCTCATTAAATAATATAGGAAGGGCCGCCGTGCTGTCAAGGGATCGCCCGCTCCACAGCCTGCTTCATGGCGCGGACGTAATCGCCCACGGGGCCGGCCGCGTCCCGGCCATACTTTGCCACCAGCTTTACGATGGCGGACCCGACGATCACGCCGTCCGCCTTGGCAGCCATGTATTCCGCCTGCTCCGGCGTGGAGATGCCAAAGCCGATGGCGCAGGGGATCTCCGTATTGGCCCTTACCATCGCGGCCAGCGCGCCCACATCAGTGGTGATCTCGCTGCGCACGCCGGTGACGCCCAGGCTGGATACGATATACACAAAGCCCTCGGCTTCGCGCGCGATGCGCTCCACGCGGTGCGCAGAGGTGGGCGCGATCAGGGAGATGAGCTCCACGCCATATTGCCGGCAGATGGGCGCGAACTCGTCCTTTTCCTCATAGGGAATGTCGGGCAGGATCAGCCCGTCAATGCCGATGTCCGCGCAGGTGGAGATAAAGCGCTCGCTGCCGTAAGAAAACACCACGTTGGCATAGGTCATAAACACCATGGGCACGGTTACGTCCCGGCGCAGCGTGCGCACCAGATCAAAGATGCGGTCGGTGGTGGTGCCGGCGGCCAGCGCACGGATGTTGGCCTGCTGGATCACCGGCCCTTCGGCGGTGGGGTCCGAAAAGGGGATGCCCAGCTCGATGAGGTCGGCCCCGGCTTCGGCCATGGCGCGGACGATGCAGGCCGTGGTCTCCAGGTCCGGGTCGCCGCAGGTGACAAACGGGATAAAGGCCTTTCCGTTTTGGAATGCTTGCTTGATACGGCTCATTCGTAAATGTCCTCCCCTCTGTAACGCGCGATAGCGGCGCAGTCCTTGTCGCCGCGGCCCGAAATGGTCACGACGAGGATCTGTTCTTTGTCCATGGCGGGGGCCAGCTTCATGGCGTGGGCCACCGCATGGGCCGATTCGATGGCCGGGATGATGCCCTCTGTGCGGGAGAGGTACTCGAATGCCTCCACCGCCTCGTCGTCCGTCACGGCCACATACTCCGCGCGGCCGATATCGTGCAGCCAGGCGTGCTCCGGGCCGACACCGGGGTAATCCAGCCCAGCCGAGATGGAGTACACCGGCGCGATCTGGCCGTATTCGTCCTGGCAGAAATAGCTCTTCATGCCGTGGAAGATGCCCGGGCGGCCCGTGTTGATGGTGGCCGCCGTCTCAAACGTGTCGATGCCGCGGCCTGCCGCCTCGCAGCCGATCAGCCGCACCGAGGGGTCTTGGATAAAGTGGTAGAAGGTACCGATGGCGTTGCTGCCGCCGCCCACGCAGGCCAGCACGGCGTCCGGCAGGCGGCCCTCCTTTTCCAGCAGCTGCGCCTTGATTTCGCGGGAGATCACCGCCTGGAAGTCCCGCACGATGGTGGGGAAGGGATGCGGCCCCATCACAGAGCCGAGGCAGTAGTGGGTGTCGCTGATGCGGCTGGTCCACTCCCGCATGGCCTCGGATACGGCGTCCTTGAGGGTGGCGGTGCCGGTGGTCACGGGGATCACCTGCGCGCCCAGCAGGCGCATCTTGTAGACGTTGAGCGCCTGACGCTTGGTGTCCTCCTCGCCCATAAACACCACGCACTCCATCCCCATCAGGGCGGCGGCGGTGGCGGTGGCCACGCCGTGCTGTCCGGCGCCGGTCTCGGCGATCAGGCGGGTCTTGCCCATCTTTTGGGCCAGCAGCGCCTG
>CAZYAX010000116.1:0-5446 GCA_964646195.1 uncultured Faecalibacterium sp.
GCCGCCCAGCCGCTTGACAAAGGGGAAAAAGCGGATACACTAAAAACAGAGTAAAATGATAGGAAAAACGCCGGCGGGCAGCTGCCGGCGGCAGGGGGGAAAACAATGCAGTCGATTCGGGAGATCCTCGCGGCGGGGCCGCTGCTGTTTGACGGCGGCATGGGTACCTATTATAAGGCGAAGCCGGGCACGGAGTGCGAGCCGGCCAACCTGACCGACCCGGAGGGCGTGCGCGCCGTCCACCGGGAATACTTGGCCGCAGGCGCGCAGGCCCTCAAAACCAACACCTTTGGCGTCACCCGCATGGCGGCTGCCGGTACGCCGTGGCAGGAGATCCTGTGCGCGGGCTGGAAGCTGGCGTGCGAGGCAGCGGAGGGCAGGGCGCAGGTGTTCGCGGACATCGGCCCCGCGCCCGCCGAGGTGGAGCAGCCCGGCGCACTGTACGATGCCGTGGCACAGTGCTTTTTGCAGCAGGGAGCGAAGAATTTTTTGTTCGAGACGCTGAGCAGCGACGCCGGCGTGGCCGAAGCGGCAGCGCAGCTCAAGGCGCAGGAACCGGCGGCGTTTGTGCTGGTGTCCTTTGCGGTACAGCCGGATGGCTACACCCGCGAGGGCTTTTATTATAAGGAACTGCTGCGGCGCATGGCGGGGTGCGGCAGCGTAGACGCGGTGGGCCTGAACTGCGTGTCCGCGCCGGGAGCCATGACGGCACTGCTGCGTGAAGCTGCGGGGCTGGGCGTACCGCTTTCGGCCATGCCCAACGCGGGCTACCCGGTGGTCACGCGGGACCGGGTGATGTACCGGGGCAGGCCGGATTATTTTGCGCAGGAGCTGGGCCGGGCCGCCGCGCAGGGCGTGCGCATCTTAGGCGGCTGCTGCGGCACCACGCCCGCACATATCGCTGCGGTACGGGCTGTGCTGGACGCCATGCCGCCGGTTACATGGGCTGCGGGGCAGCGCCCGGCGGAGCCCGCCGCCCGGCAGGAGACGGTGCCGGAGGCAAAGAATCTGCCGGCCGGCCCGGTGCAGCCTGGGGCCACGGCAGAGGGGCTGCCCATGCCCGCCGCTCCGCAGCAGCCCGCGCCGGAGGCGGACGACCCCTTCCTGCGGCGGCTGGCAGCGGGCGAGCCGGTGATCGCCGTGGAGCTGGACCCGCCCAAAACGGCGGACATCGACGCCTATATGGACGGCGCGCGCCGCTTACAGGCTGCCGGGGCGGATGCAATCACGATCGCGGACTGCCCCATTGCCCGCGCACGCATGGATTCCAGCCTGCTGGCCTGCAAGATCCGGCGAGAGGTGGGAGTCACCGCGCTGCCCCACATGACCTGCCGGGACCGCAACCTCAACGCCACCAAGGCACTGCTGCTGGGCCTGTACGCCGAGGGCGTGCGGGAGGTGCTGGCCGTTACGGGCGACCCCATCCCCACAGCTGAGCGGGACGAGGTGAAAAGCGTGTACCAGTTCAACTCCCGCAAGCTGGCGCAGTTTATCCTGTCGCTGAACGGGCGGGATATGCCCTCGGCCATGACGGTGTTCGGCGCGCTCAACCTTAATGCCCGCAACTTCGAGGTGGAGCTGCGCCGCGCGCAGGAAAAGGTGCAAAACGGCATGGCCGGTTTCCTTACCCAGCCGGTGCTCTCCGCTCCGGCGCTGGAAAACCTCAAAACCGCGCGGGCGGCCCTGCCCGCCGGCACAAAGCTGCTGGCGGGCATCATCCCGGTGGTGAGCCAGCGCAACGCGGTGTTTATGGAAAACGAGGTCAACGGCATCCACGTCGCGCCGGAGATCATCGCGCTGTACGAGGGGAAGGACCGCGCCGGGGGCGAGGAGCTGGCGCTGAGAATTTCGGTCGAGATCGCCTGCGCAGCGCGCCCTTATGCGGACGGCTTTTATCTGATGACGCCCTTTAACCGCGTGGCGCTGATGGAGCGGCTGATCGCACGGCTCAAGGCGGAGGGCCTGGGCTGAGCGGCCGGGGCAAAGCCCCGCGCAGGGAGCAAAAGGCCAAAAGCAGAGACGAACACATTCTAAAGACCGGCCCCCGGCGCGCTGTACTGCGCCGGACCCCGCCCGTTAAGAGGAAAACGCAGAAAAGCGGCGCCCCGCCCCTGCGGAAGGGGCAGGACGCCGCACAGAGAAGAAAAGACAGCGCATCACCGCAGGAATGCGCGGATGAGCTGCTCGTAGAGCCTGTTGCCGTAGGGCTGGTAACGCATGGGCAGGTCGAGCTTTGTGGATTTTTTGAGGATGCTCTTTTCGTGGCTGAAGGTCTCGAAGCTGCGGCGGCCGTGGTAGCTGCCCATGCCGCTGGCACCCACGCCGCCAAAGCCCATGTGGGGCGTAGCCAGGTGCATGATGGTGTCGTTGACGCACCCGCCGCCGAAGGAAACGTACCGCAGAAAACGCTTTTCGATCTTGGCGTCGTTTGTAAAGAGGTAGAGCGCCAGCGGCTTTTCCCGGCTTTGGATAAAGCGCTCGGCCTCGGCCAGCGTGCGGTAGGACAAAATGGGCAGCACCGGGCCGAAAATTTCCTCCTGCATCACGGGGTCGGCGGGGGAGACATTGTCCAGCACGGTGGGGGCGATGCGCAGGGCCACGGGGTCGCGCTGGCCGCCCTGCACCACCTTGGCCGGGTCGATAAGGCCGCAGAGGCGGTCGAAGTGCTTCTGGTTGACGATGCGGCCGTAGTGCGGGTTTTGCAGCGGGTCCGCGCCGAACTGGCGGGTGATCTCGGTTTGGATGAGGCGTACGAGCTCGTCCTTGACGCGGGCGTCCGCCAGCACATAGTCCGGCGCGACGCAGGTCTGGCCGCAGTTCAGGTATTTGCCGAACACCAGGCGGCGCGCCGCCAGCTTGAGGTCGCACCCGGCGGTGACGACGCAGGGGCTTTTGCCGCCCAGCTCCAGGCTGACCGGCGTGAGGTGGGCGGCGGCCTTTTCCAGCACGAGGCGGCCCACCGTGACGCCGCCGGTGAAGAAGATATAGTCGAACCGCTGTTCCAGCAGCGCGGTATTCTCGGCGCGGCCGCCCTCCACGACGGCCACATAGTCCGGCGGGAACACCTCCCGGACGATGGTGCGGATGACCGCTGAGGTGGCGGGGGAGTAGGCCGAGGGCTTGAGGATGCAGCAGTTGCCCGCGGCCACCGCGCCGATCATCGGCTCCATGCACAGCATGAAGGGGTAGTTCCAGGGCGAGAGGATGAGCGTCACGCCGTAAGGCTCCCAGACCGAAAAGCTGGACGCGGGGAAATTGGCAAGGCCGGTGGGGTGGGGCGTGGGGCGCGCCCAGCGCCGCAGGTGACGCATCTGGTACGAGAGCTCGCTCAGGGTCATGCCGGTCTCGCACATATAGGTCTCGGCGGCGGATTTGCCCAGGTCGGCCTCCAGGGCGGCGTTGATGTCCGGCTCGTGGGCCAGGATGGCGGCGCGCAGCTTGTGCAGATAGGCGAGGCGGGTGTTCAGGTCAAAGGTCCTGCGCGCGGCAAAAAAACGGCGCTGCTTTTCCACCAGGGCCTGAATGGCATCGTTGTTCATAGGGGCCTCCTTTATGGCTCACGGTTCCGGGCGGGGCGGCTGCGCGCCCGCTATCTTATAATACATCTGTGCCAGCTCGCCGGCATCCATCAGCTTGGGCACCGGGTACAGCGGGTTGGACTCCTGCGCGGCGTGGGCGGCCATCACGGGGATGTCCTCCGACCGGATGCAGTCCAGCGTGCGGGGGATGTCCATAGAGTCGTTCATCCCGCGCACCCAGGCGATGAAGATGGAGGCGGCTGCGGCGTCGGGGGCGTTTTTGGGGGGCTACGCCGGACTCCCGCGCCAGCTCGCCCAGCCGCTTGTGGCAGGCGGGGCCGTATTCCTCCAGAAAGTAGGGCAGGATGACCGCGTTCGCCAAGCCGTGGGGCACACCGTACTGCCCGCCCAGCGAGTGGGCGATGCCGTGGACGTAGCCCACATAGGACTGGGTGAACGCGATGCCCGCGCAGTAAGCCGCGCGCAGCATTTTGGCGCGGGCGGTGCGGTCGGCGCCGTTCGTGTAGGCGCGCCTGAGCCAGACGCGGATGAGCTGCACCGCCTCCACGGCCATGGCGCGGGTGTGGGCAGTGGTGCTGCGGCCGATATAGGCCTCCACCGCGTGGGTCAGCGCGTCCATGCCGGTGGTGGCGGTCAGCTCCTTGGGCAGGCCCAGCGTGAGGTCCGCGTCCAGCACGGCGTAGTGCGGGATGAGGGAAAAATCGTTGATGGGGTATTTGTGGCTGGTCTGGCGGTCCGTGATGACGGCAGCGAGGGTCGTCTCGCTGCCGGTGCCCGCGGTGGTGGGGATGGCGATGAGCGGCGGCAGCTTGTGATGGACGTGCAGCAGGCCGCGCATCTTCTGCACGGGCTGATGCGGCTTGACCACCCGTGCGCCGCAGACCTTGGCGCAGTCCATGGACGAGCCGCCGCCGAACGCGATCAGCGCTTGGCAGCCATTTTCGAGGTAGGACCGGCGGGCGGCCTCCACATCGTCGATGGTGGGGTTGACCGTCACATCGTCGAACACCACGCAGCGGATGCCCTTGGCCCGCAGCGCGCGCAGCAGATGATCGGGCAGGCCCAGCGCGGTGATGCCCTTGTCGGTGACGAGCAGCACGGTGCGGACCTGTTTGGCGTGCAGCAGCCCGGCCACGGCCTCCATATCCCGGAGCAGCAGCGGCTCCCGGTAGGGCAGCACCGGCAAAGCGGCGCGGAAGGCGGTCTGGTAGGCGCGGCAGTAAACTTTTTGGATAGGCACCATGGAAAAACTCCTTATACAGATGAATAAAATCATATAGATAAATATTTTTAACTTTATTACGGATTTTATCACGAATAGAAAAAATGTCAAGGGCAGGTGGGCGCTCTTTGGGGGCTTTCTTGCAGGAAAACTGAAAAACACATTGACAAACCGGACAAAAAAAGCTATATTCTTTGTATCAAATGCGATGAAAAAGAGTGTGCGCCGCACTTTCCTTGCAGAGAGCCGGGGGCAGGTGTGAGCCCGGTAAGGCAAAACGGCGCGCTGTCACTTTTGAGCAGGAGCGGTGAAGCCGGTGCGTCTAGCCGCTCTCGGAGCTGCCCCACGTTACCGGGGCATCAAGGGGCGCTGCGGCCGGTGGCCGGGCGCAATTTGGGTGGTACCGCGGTTTGTGATTTTTACAGCCGTCCCATGGAAATTTTCCGTGGGGCGGCTTTTTTTCGCCCCACACCGACAGGGAGGATGCAATAGAATGAAAGAACTCGCAAAACAGTATGACCCCAGCCAGGTGGAGGATCGGATCTACCAGTTCTGGCTGGACGGCGGCTATTTCCACACGGAGGCAGATCCCGATAAAAAGCCGTATACCATCGTGATGCCGCCGCCCAACGTCACCGGCCAGCTCCACATGGGCCACGCCATGGACAATACCATGCAGGACATC
>CAZYAX010000117.1:0-5431 GCA_964646195.1 uncultured Faecalibacterium sp.
GCACGGCTCGCTCGGCAATCTGCATACCAGATTTATTCAGAGCTTCCCTATATTTTATATGTCGCCGTCTGAATTCATATCCACAACGGCCTTGGCTTTGGACGGCAGCTTCTCCTTCTCGTACAGGTCCATCACCTCGCGCACCAGCGCGCGAAAGCTCTTGTCGTTGCGGCATTTCACGGTCAGCTTATAGCGGTAGTTCTCGTTGATCTTCACGATGCTGCCCGGCGTAGGGCCCAGCACGCGCAGCGGGATATCGGGGTGCTTTGCCGCCTGCTGGCCCAGCAGCGCCGCAAAGCGGGACGCAGCCCCGGCCACCTCTTTTTCCTTCGGGCCGGTAAAGCCGATCACGCACAGCCCGCAGAAGGGCGGGTACAGCCCCAGCTTGCGGTAGGCGATCTCCTGCTCGTAAAAGGAGTCGTAGTCCTGCGCGGCGGCGAGGTTGAGCACCGGGTTGCCGGGGTCGGTGGTCTGGATGATGGCATGGCCCGGGTACTGCGCCCGGCCGCCCCGGCCCACCACCTGGGTCACCAGGCTGAACACGTTTTCGTAGGCGCGAAAGCCCTGCGCAAACAGCAGCGAATCGATGCCCAGCACGCCCACCAGGGTCACATCCTCAAAATCCAGCCCCTTGGCCACCATCTGGGTGCCCAGCAGGATGTCGTACTCGTGGTCTGCAAACTTTGCCAACAGCTTTTCGTGGGCGTCCTTTACGCTGGTGGTGTCCTGGTCCATACGCAGGATGCGCGCGTCCGGGAACAGCGCCGCCAGCTCCTCCTCGGCCTTTTGGGTACCGAAGCCACGGTAGCTGAGCGCACCGCCACATTCCGGGCAGACATGGGGCGGCGGCTCGATTTGGCTGCCGCAGTAGTGACACAGCAGCTTATGCGCCGCCTTGTGGTACACCATGGGCACACTGCATTTTTGGCACTTGAGCACCGCACGGCATTCCTCACACTGGGCCATGGTCTGGTAACCGCGCCGGTTGAGCAGCAGGATGGTCTGCTTTTTGTCCGCCAGGTTCCGGCGAATGGCATCCTCCAGGCGCAGGCTGATCTCCCGCGGGTTGCCCGCGGCCAGCTCGGCGCGCATATCCACCATCTCCACGCTGGGCAGCGGATGGCCGCCGTAACGCGCCGTGAGGCGCAAAAGCTGGTACCTGCCGCTCCGGGCCGCATAAAAGCTCTCGGTGCTGGGGGTAGCGGAAGCCAGCAGCAGCAGCGCGCCGTTTTCGCCCGCGCGCTGGCGGGCCACCTCATGGGCCGAATAGCGCGGCGCAGACTCAGAGCGGTAAGTGTGCTCCTGCTCCTCATCGATGATGATGAGGCCGATGTTTTCCAGCGGGGCAAACACCGCGCTGCGGGTGCCCACCACGATCTCTGCGCCGCCGTCCTGGATCATCTGCCATTGCAGCAGCCGCTCGGTGTGGTTGAGCGCCGAATGCTGCACCGCCACCCTCCGGCCAAAGGCCGATTTGAGCCGCAGGATCATCTGGGGCGTCAAGCTGATCTCCGGCACCAGCACCAGCGCGCGCCGGCCCAGCGCCAGGCATCGTTCGATCAGCTTGAGGAACACCAGCGTCTTGCCGCTGCCGGTTACGCCGTAGAGCAGCGCGGTGTGGGATGCGGCGTCCTCCAGCTGGGGCGCAAGCGCATCGTAGGCTGCCTGCTGCTCCCCTGTGAGGACGACCGGCTCGCTGGAGGGGGCAATGCCTGCATACAGGTCAATGGATTTATTTACCTTTTCACATGCCACGATCCCCTTGGCGCACAGGTTCTCTACCACGGCGTGGCTGATGCCGCGGGCTTCCAGCTCGGCCTGAGTGCGCGGGCCGCCGCTCAGCAGCGCCACCGCGCCCAGCTGCTTGGCCGTAGGCTTTGGCTTGGCGGGCAGCTCCCCCACCAGGCGGTAGCGGTTCTCAGTGTGGCGGGTGAGCTGCTTTTGCAGGGTAGGCGTCACGCCGTCCGCCGCCATGGCGGGCTTGTACTGCGCACCGTATGGGATTACCGCCTTGACCGCCTCATAATAGGTACAGAAGGTGCGCGCCTTTAAAAAGTGTACCAGCCGCAGAAGCTCCGGCGTGAGGCAGGCCGTCTCCGGCGCAACGTCGAACAGGTATTTCAGTTTGGAGTTTTCCGGCTCTGCATCGCAGGCCAGCACCACGCCCATGCGCGGGCGGTTGCCGCGCCCAAAGGGCACCAGCACCATGCTGCCCATGCGCACAGCCTGCTGCTGATCCGGCATGACCGCATAGGTGTACAGCTTATCAAAATGGAAGGTCGCATTGCTCACCGCGACGCCCACCGTCTTCGGCATCCGCGTTCCTCCCTTCTGCCGGCCGGCTAAGCCTTCGGTCCTTATGTACTATTATCGCCCTGTACGCGCGCAAATAAGCGCATACAGCTCCCCGGCGCACTGCTCCACCGTGCGGTTGATCAGCCGTTCGTCGTAGGTGGGGGCCAGCGCCAGCTCCGCGCGGGATTCCGCCAGACGTCTGGCCAGACTCTCCTCGCTCTCTGTGCCGCGGCCCCGCAGGCGGTGCTCCAGCTCTTCGGCGGACGGAGGGCAGATAAACACCGTGGTCGCGCCCGGATACAGCCGCTTGATGTTGGCTGCGCCGTGTACGTCGATCACCAACACCACCAGCTTGCCGGCAGCAAGGCGGGCATCCACCTCGCTGCGCAGGGTACCATAGTAGTTGCCGCAATAAAAATTGTACTCCACCACGCCGTCGTTGGCAAGCAGCTCTCTGAACTGCTCCGCCGTGCGGAAGTGGTAGTGTACCCCGTCCTGTTCGCCGGCACGCGGCGCGCGAGTGGTGGCCGAAACGGTCTTTTCGATTTCCGGGTGCGCGGCGCGCATGGCCGACACTACCGTATCCTTGCCCACGCCCGCCGGGCCAGACACCACAAACAGACAATTTTCAGGATTCATTCCTCAGTTCTCCTTCCCCGTTTTTCTCATCCGGCAGGCCGCTGGCACGGTTTGCCACCGTCTCGGGCTGAAGAGCGGAAAGGACCACATGGTCCGAATCCATAATGAGCACCGCGCGGGTGCTGCGCCCGTAGGACGCATCGATCAGCATCCCCCGCTCCCGCGCCTCCTTTACCAGGCGCTTGATGGGCGCGGAATCCGGGCTGACCACCGCCACCACGCGCCCTGCGCTGACCATGTTGCCAAACCCCACATTGATAAGCCGCATCCTCTCTCCCCCTTTGCCGGCCTTTTTTCTTTTTATAAGTACCCTCTTTTACTCCAGGTTCTGGATCTGCTCGCGGATCTTTTCGACCTCCGCCTTCACATCCACCACGATGCGGGTCACGTCCAGATCCTGGCTCTTGGAGCCAATGGTGTTGGTCTCGCGGTTTAGCTCCTGGGTCAAGAAGTCCAGCTTACGGCCCACCGGCTCGTTGAGCGCCAGGATCTCGCGGTACTGCGCGATGTGGCTGCGCAGGCGCACCGTTTCCTCATCCACTGCGGTTTTATCGCCGAAGATCGCGGCTTCGGTGAGCACGCGGGCATCGTCGATGTTGCGGTCCTCCAGGATGATCCTGAGTTTTTCGTAGAGGCGCCGGGTATAGGCCTCCACTCGCCCGGCGCTCAGCTCCTCGATGCGGCCCACGCACTCTTCAATATAGGCCAGGCGGCTCTCGATATCCGCCTTCATCTTTGCGCCCTCGTCTGCGCGCATCTCTATAAAGCGTTCCAGCGCCTGCCGTGTCACCTGGGCTACGTCCGCCCAGAGCTGCTCCTCGTCGGTATCTGCATGGCGGGTAGCCAGCACATCCGGGAAGCGCGCCAGCAGCCCCGCCGAAACGTCGTTTTTGATGTCCAGCGTTTCTGCGATATCCCGCAGAGCCTTGTGATAGCTGCGGGCCAGCTCCATATTCACGGCCACCTCGGTGTCCGCCACGTCCACGTTTTGGATCGTGAGGCTCAGCTCCACCTTGCCGCGGGTGATGCGCTCGTTCAGCAGCTTTTTCAGGCGGCTGTCCATAAAATTGCAGGTGCGCGGGATGCGGGACGAGTACTCAAAATAGCGTGAGTTTACGCTGCGCAGCTCGACGGTAATCTCCCTGCCATTGCAAATCGCCGTCCCGCGCCCAAAACCAGTCATGCTCAATACCATACTTGTGCTCTACGCTCCTTGCTTTCCTTTTTCCGTTTTATGCATCCTTTTCTCGGGATACAATAACCCATCTTATGATGCATATAATCATATTTTACTATTCCATAGCCGGTTTTGCAAGCCATGCGGACAAAATGCCACGCAAAATGCATAAATGACCCTTTCGATCCCGCCGTTTACCCGGCCGGCCGAAAAGGTCATCGTTGTCTATTTTGTTCTCGCAGGGCCGCAGGCCCCTGTACAGGCCGCATCCACAGCAGGGCGGCGCCGTCTGTGCGGGCCCTGTTCCGGCCTATGAGGATGTAGTCCCTCACAGCAGGCCCAGCGCACGGAATTCCCGTGCGATTCCGTCCTCCTCCACACAGGGGCAGACCCGGTCGCAGAGCCTTTTCAGCTCCTCGGCACCGTTTGCCATGCAGACGCTGGTGCCCACTACCTCGGTCATTTCCAAGTCGTTCATGCTGTCGCCAAAGCCGATCGTATCGGCCAGCTCCAGGCCCAGATGCCCGCAGATCGTTCGGATGCCAAGACCCTTGTTGAACCTGCGGTTGATCAGCTCGCCATGCACACCGCCATCGTCGCCGGGCATATTCTGCTGGCAGAATACAAAGTACGGTTCCAGCTCCGCGCGCGGCCGCTCCAGCTGCCCGGCGTTATCGCACCGGTAGCAGATCTTGTAGACCGGCTGGCCGGCGTATTCCTCGATGGGCCGCACCAGCATCCCGTCTGCAAAAGCCCGCCGCCAGCGCTCCCCCTCGCTGCTGAGCTTGGCGCCGTTCCGCTTCTGGAACTTTGCAAAATGGGCGCGCATCCGCGCATCGCCAAAGGTCATGTCCCGCGCTTCCAGTGTGCAGGCCACATCGTTGCGCGCGAAGCTTTCCATCACTGCATCGCGCAAGGACGGCGGCATCGGGCAATCGAACAGCACCTCGCCACCGCACACCACATAGCCGCCCGCGCTGCACACAAAGCCGTCGAAGCCGTATTCCAACAGCGTCTCGGTCATGCGGTAGTTGCGGCCCGTGCACAAAAACACCTTGTGCCCATTGGCGCGCGCGGCGCGGATGGCCTGCACAGCGCTGGCCGGCGCCTCCATGGTGCCTGCTGGGATCAGCGTCCCGTCAATATCCAAAAAAATCAGCTTTGGTCTCATTGTTTCCTCTCTTTATTCCTCGCAGGATCGTTCTTATGGCAGTGCTCCCACCTTTGCCCCGGCATGGTTTTGCAGCCGTGCCTTTGCGCTCTGCCTGTTCTCTGCTTTTGGGGGTTCAACCCATCCCCTGTGCTCTCCGGCGGCCGCCT
>CAZYAX010000118.1:0-5398 GCA_964646195.1 uncultured Faecalibacterium sp.
TCGGCCTTTGCTTTTTGCCGTTTCATAGAATAAAATACAAAAAAAGTGTCGCAAACTACTTGACAGCGCCGCCGCATTTTAATAGAATATGGAAGGAAATGAGGTGGAAAAAATTGCGTGCGGGCAGGAAAAAGATCGGTTTTGTGGCATCCTCCGGCGGGCATTGGGAAGAGCTGCTTTGCCTTAAAGAGGTGGCCGACCGGAACGACGCCTTTTTTGTTACGGAAAAGGGCGTGCAGGCCGATGCGGACGTGCCGGGCCGAATCTACTACTTTTCGCAGATCAACCGCCGGGAACCGCTGTTTGCATTCCATTTTGCATGGGTGTGTTTGCGCGCACTGCAAATCGTGCTGAAGGAACGGCCGGATGCCGTCATTGCCACCGGCGCGTTGCTTTCGTTTCCGTTTTGCCTGTGCGCAAAGCTCTGCGGCAAAAAGGTGATCTATATCGAATCCATTGCCCGCGTGCAGGAAGCGTCCCTGACCGGGAAGTTGGTCAGCGGTTTTGCTGACCTGTTTTTTGTTCAGTGGGAATCCCTGCTTTCGCGTTACCCCAAGGCTGTGTACGCAGGCAGGGTGTTTTGACGGGGCACCGCCATGATTTTTGTAGCGGTGGGAACGCAAAAATTTCCGATGGACCGGCTGCTGCGAGAGCTGGATATGCTGGTGGCGCGGGGTGAGCTGAAGGAAGAGATTTTTGCGCAGGCCGGGCGCTCCGCTTACCGGCCGCAGCACTACCCCGCCGTGGATTTTTTGCCCAGAGAGCAGTTTGAAGCGATGATTGCGCGCTGCGATCTGCTTTTGACACATGCCGGCGTGGGGACGATCTTGACCGGGCTGCGGGCAGGGAAGCCGGTTGTAGTGTTTCCGCGGCTGGCGCAGTACAGGGAGCATGTGGACGACCACCAGATGGAGATCGCCCAGGCCTTTGCCCGGCTGGGCTATGTGATGCTTTGTACCAAGGCGGAGGAGCTGGGGCAAACGATAAAAGCAAGCCGGAATTACCCCTTTTACGCCTATGCGCCGCAGCACCATGAAGTGGTGAAGCGGATCAACGATTTTCTGGACCGGCTGTGAGACCCAAAGGGCGGAAAGCTATGATTTTGTGTGAACCGGAGCGGCAGAGGGTGCAGCAGCTGGAATGGGAACTGCTGTGTGAGCTGGATCGCATTTGCACCAAATATAACATTTGCTATACGCTGGCTTATGGGAGTATGCTGGGCGCTGTGCGGCACAAAGGCTTTATCCCGTGGGACGATGACGTGGATGTGTGTATGCTACGGCCGGAGCTTGCGCGCTTCCGGGAGGCCTGCGCTGCAGAGCTGGATGCCCGCTGCTTTTACCAGACCCACGAGACGGACCCGGAATATTTCCATCTTTTCGATAAGCTGCGGATGAACGGTACCGTCTTCCGGGAGAGCTTCCTCGCGTCCCGCAGCATCCACCACGGGGTGTATCTGGATATCTTTCCGGTGGATTATGTCCCGGACGGATTTTGGCGGCGGGAGGCGCAGTACCTCCAATTCCATTTTTACCGCGCCGGGCTTATGGCAAAATATCTCGACCCGAACGCGCGGCGCGGAAAGAAAAAGTACGCCGCATGGGTACTGCGGGTGCTGTATGCACCGTTTTCGCTGGAATACCTTTACCGTCAGGCCTGCAAAACGGCGATGCGGTACGATGCGTATCCGGGGGCGCTGGCACAGAGCCTGTGCAGCCCATATAAGCGCCGGGACTGCTTCCCGGCCGAATGCTACCGCAGCTGCGTGCGGATGCCGTTCGGTGCAGCGGAGTTTTCGGTTTCGGCAGAGTATGACGGAATGCTGTGCAGGATCTATGGAAATTATCAAGAACTGCCGCCGGAAAGCGAGCGTACCACCCGGCACGAGTTGGTGGAGCTGAAGCTGTAACGGCAGAGGATGGAGCTTATTTTGCGGAAGATACGCGTGGCGATGGTCGCCAACGATTTGAATATCAATGGAATCAGCAGGGTGATCCTGCATTACAGCCGCAGTCTGGACCCGGAACGGTTTTCCCTGACGATTCTGGCAGGGAGTCCGGTTGCACCGCTTTACCGGCGGGAATGCGCAGCGGCAGGCATTGGGCTGGTGGAGCTTCCCGCCCGGAAAAGTGCGGTGGCAAGTTATGCCATGGCGCTGCTCCGGGCTTTTTCCGTGCAGGAGTATGATATCGTACATATTCATGGAAACAGCGCGACCATTACGCTGGAGCTTTTGGCCGCCTGGCTGCGGAAGATCCCGGTGCGCATTGCGCACGGGCATAATGAGACCTGCACCAACCGGCATGCGCACTGGCTGCTGCTGCCGCTGTTCCGGCGGCTGTATACCTGCAGCCTTGCGTGCAGCGCGGCGGCGGGCCGGTGGATGTTCGGCGGGCAGGGATTTCAGGTGCTGCCCAACAGCATAGAGCTGGAGCGGTACCGGTTCGACCCGGAGGCGCGCCGACAAACGCGCGAGCGGCTGGGGATTGCAGATCGCTTTGTGATCGGGCATGTGGGCCGCTGGAACGCGCAGAAGAACCTGCCCTATCTGCTGGAAGTTTTTCGCATGACGGCGGAACGGGATTCGGACGCGGTGCTGCTTTTGGTGGGCACGGGGCCGGACCGGGAGAAAATTATGCAGAAAATCGAAGGCGAGCCGTACAGGGCTCGCATTGTGGTATACGGGGAGGCAGAGCGCACAGAGGCCCTCTATGCGGCGATGGATGTGTTTGCATTCCCGTCGCTTTACGAGGGCTTTGGCATTGCGCTGCTGGAGGCGCAGCTCAGCGGCCTGCGGTGCGTCGTGTCCGACGCGGTGCCGCGGGATGCCGTGGTGAGCGGGCTGGTCAAATACCTTTCAGTGAAGGAGGGCTGGCAGGCGATCTGGCGGGACACTCTGCTGGCTGCGCGCAGGGAAGCGCCGGACAGAACACAGGCGCTGGAGCAAAACCGGGAGCGTGCGTCCTGCTTCGACATCCGGAAAAATGCCGAAACGCTGACACAGCTGTACCTGCGCCTGGCGGAACGGCACCCGCGGGCCGGGAGGGAAACGCCATGACCCTGTTCGGGATCCTCTGGCTGGGGCTGATCGGGGCCTGCTTTTACCGGGAAAAGATTCAGTCGCTTATCGTGCTTACCTTGCTCTCGATGGTGTTTCAGTGCTCCAACGTGATCTCGGTGGGAAAATTAAACGTGGGCCCGCAGGTGATCACGAATCTGGCGTTTTTGTTTATGCTGCTTTTGCGGGCGCTCAAGCAGGAAACGATCTGGTTTCGCAGATGGGGCAGGGCGGCTTATTCGGCGTCGGCGCTGTTGGCGGCCGTGGTACTGTCATCTTTTCTGAACGGGAATCTGGGCGGCGTATTGCTGCGGGTGATGCAGCTGGCGGTCTATGAGGCGTCCTTTTTGATGATGGCCCGGATGCGCCCCTATGTTACGGATGCGTTTCTGGAGCGGGTCATCCGGCGCATTACGATCTTTGTCCTTGTCATGGGCGTGGTGCAGTTGCTGATCACAAGCGGCGTACTGCCCCGGTTTGGGGTGGTCAAGGTGCTGTTTTACAACGAAAATGCCAGCTACGTCTACTTCAACCAGCCGCATTATACCCGCCTGATGTCCACTTTTTTGGAGCCTTCGTACTGCGGCTGCTTTCTGGTAGGCGCATTTTTCTATTTTGCATCGGCGTGGAAGGGCACAAAGCGGGAGCTTTGGCTTCTGGCAGCGCTGGCGGCGGAGCTGCTGCTGACCCGCTCCTCCTCGGCCTATGGTGCGTTTGCCGTGACGGGCGTCGTGTTTCTCCTGCGGGGCAGAAAGCCAAACATGCAAAAGCTGCTGCTTTTGGCGGGCGGATTTTGTCTGGTGTGTATGCTGCTGTACGGCCGGGGCGTTTTGGATGAGGTGGTATTTTCCAAGCTGGCTTCGGGTTCCGGCGTCACACGGCGGCACTGGAACCGGGCGGCGTGGCAGGCGTTCTGCCGCTCGCCGCTGTACGGCACAGGCTACAAGAGCGCGCGTGCCAGCAGCCTGCTGTTCTCGGTTTTGGGGGAGCTTGGCCTGCTGGGGCTGGCCTCCTGGCTGGCGCTGAACATAGGTCTGCTGCGGCCTTTGTGGAGGAAGCGCCGCCGGTATACGCGGCACTTTTTGGGTGTGCGGTTTGCGCTGCTGGCCATCCTGCTTGCGCAGCTGTTCGCCTGCCCGGATCTTGACCTGTGCGTTTACTGGATGTGGATGGATCTGGCGGGGCTGTATGGCCTGAGCGGGCCGGGCCTGGGCCTGCGCCTGCTGCCGGCCCGGAACACAAGGGGAAAGCTCACACATCCCAATCCCGAGGGCCGCGCATGTGCAGATCGGCGGCTGAGCCGGGTATAATGGGAAGGACGGAAGGGGGAGAGGCACCATGCGTATCATAACCTGCGCGGGCTATTACCGCACCGGCTCCAGCGCGGTGACGGATCTGTTTTCGGAGTTTTCAGGCTGCGCATCGGTGGGAAGCTATGAGTTCCGGTTTCTCCACGACCCGGACGGCATCCGGGATCTGGAATATAACCTCATCGAAAACAACAACCGGCAAAATACCAGCTTTGCCATCAAGCGCTATCTGCGTTATGCGCGGATGCTGAATGGCGGTGTTCTCCGCAAGGGCTACAAACGATATATGGGCGATGCCTTTTGGAGATACACGCAGGAATATGTCCGTGCCATCACCGAGCTGCAATGCGAGACATGGTGGCACGGCGACCAGCTTGCACGCGGCCCGGCCTTCAATTTTTGGGACAACGCCTATGGCAAGCTGGCAAAATGCTGGGACCCGAAGGGCCGGGCCTCGCTGCTCAAGCTGACCCATGAACAGGCCTATTATTCGGCCATCGGCCGGGAAGAATTTTACCGTCACACGCGCGCATATGTCCAAAAGGTCATGGGGAGTATGGCTCCGCCAAACGCGGAGTTCCTTGTAGTGGATCAGCTGGTGCCGCCCTCCCATGTGCAGCCGTATCTCCATTACTTTGACGATGTCCGCGTGATCGTTGTAGAGCGGGACCCGCGCGATTTGTTCATTCTGGAACAGAGCTACCGGTGGGGCGTGATCCCCTACAAAAACGTGGAAGAATTCTGCAAATGGTACGAGATCACCCGGCGTCACCGCGCCGCAGAGGTGTACGACGCCGGGCGGGTGCTGCTGCTTTCGTTTGAGGATCTGGTCTACCGGTACGAGGAGACCGTGGAGCGGCTGGCCGCCTTTGTGGGGCTGGACGAGAGCCGGCATACGATGCCAAGGCGTTTCTTTGACCCGGCGGTTTCCATCCAAGGCACCAATTTAGAACAAAAGCGGCCGGAATACCGCCGCGAGGCGGCGTACATCCGGGAGCATCTGCCGCAGTATCTCTATGACTTTGAGGCG
>CAZYAX010000119.1:0-1792 GCA_964646195.1 uncultured Faecalibacterium sp.
CCCTCACCGCCTGTCCAGCGGGCAGTAATCCCGGTGAGGCTGTACACACTTGTAGGCGGGGCGGATGATCTTGCCCATGTTGATCAGTTCCTCCATGCGGTGGGCGCTCCACCCGGCGGTGCGGGCGATGGCGAACAGCGGGGTGTACAGTTCGGTGGGAATATCCAGCATATGGTACACAAAGCCGGAGTAGAAGTCCACGTTGGCGGAGACGCCCTTGTAGATGTGGCGCTCGGCGGCGATGACCTCCGGGGCCAGGCGCTCGACGGTGCAATAGAGCTGGTACTCCTTTTCCAGGCCCTTGGCCTGACTCAGCTTTTCCACAAAGGTCTTGAGTAAGCGGGCGCGAGGGTCGCTGACCGAATAGATCGCATGGCCTATGCCGTAGATCAGGCCCGCCTTGTCAAAGCGCTCGCGGTGCAGCAGGCCGCGCAGGTAGTCCGCGACGGCCTCGTCGTCCTGCCAGTCGGCGACGTTTTCTTTTAGATCGGCAAACATCTGGATCACCTTGATGTTCGCGCCGCCGTGGCGCGGGCCCTTGAGGCTGGCCAGCGCGGCGGCCATGCAGCTGTAGGTGTCGGTGCCGGAGCTGGTGACGACGTGGGTGGTAAAGGTGGAATTGTTGCCGCCGCCGTGCTCGGCGTGCAGGATAAGACACAGATCCAGCGTGCGGGCTTCCAGCTGGGTATAGGAGCCGTCCGGCCGCAGCAGGGCGAGGATGTTTTCGGCGGTGGAAAGGCCGGGCTGGGGCGTATGGATGTACATGCTCTGGCCCTCCTTGTAGGAGTAGGCCTGATAGCTGTACACCGCGATGAGCGGGATGATGGCCAAAAGGTCGATGCACTGGCGCACCACGTTGGGCAGGCTGATATCGTCGGGAGCGTCGTCGTAGCCGGCCATGGTCAGTACACAGCGGGCCAGCGAGTTCATCACATCGCGGCTGGGAGCTTTCATGATCACGTCCCGCACAAAGTTGGAGGGCAGGGTGCGGTAGCGGCCCAGTTGGGCGTTAAAATCTGCAAGCTGCTGTGGGGTGGGCAGCTGGCCGAACATCAGCAGAAAGGCCGTCTCCTCAAAGCCGAAGCGTCCGGTGGTGATTACATCCCGCACGATCTCCTCGATGGAGTAGCCGCGGTAGTACAGCTCGCCGGGGCAGGACACCAGCTTGCCGTCCACCTCCTTTTTGGAGATGATGTCGCTGATCTCGGTGAGGCCGGCGCGCACGCCCACACCGTTCAGGTCGCGCAGGCCGCGCTTGACGTCGTAGCGGGTATAATCCTCCGGCGCGATGCTGCTGTTGGCGCGGCACAGCGCGGCCAGGGCTTCCAGTTCAGGGGTGACAAGGGAAAAATTGTCCATAGTGTTGCTCCTTTCCTTGCGTGTGAAAGGTTCGCTTTCATACATTCTCATAAAAATAAAACAGTTCTATTTTAGCAGGAGGGTGCGACAAAAAGTAGAACAAAGTGTAAATTTTTATGAAAAAATACAAAGCGTTAATGAGAAGAAAGGAGCGACCAAAACATCCTACACGCGAATGAAGAAAAGGCAGCAACCGAAACGTCCCACGCAAAAAGCAAAGCGGACGGGACGAAACACTGCGCCCGCATGGAAGGCCAGACAGCAAAAAAAGAGCGCCTGCGCGCATTGGAATGCGCGGCAAAAGACGCCCTTTTGTTTTGCGGGTTTATTTGTACGCTTGGGATACGGCTTTTGAACCGGGAGCAGCTGCTTGCGGGAAGCCTGGCGGGCTCTGCCCGGCGGCGTGCCGGCAAAAGCTGCTGTGCGGCCGCCT